>NZ_JBIRFA010000003.1:0-56123 GCF_044327205.1 Kitasatospora sp. NPDC018058
CTGCTGCCTCCCGTAGGAGTCTGGGCCGTGTCTCAGTCCCAGTGTGGCCGGTCGCCCTCTCAGGCCGGCTACCCGTCGTCGCCTTGGTAGGCCATTACCCCACCAACAAGCTGATAGGCCGCGGGCTCATCCTGCACCGCCGGAGCTTTCCACCAACCCCCATGCAGAGGAAGGTCATATCCGGTATTAGACCCCGTTTCCAGGGCTTGTCCCAGAGTGCAGGGCAGATTGCCCACGTGTTACTCACCCGTTCGCCACTGATCCACCCCGAAGGGCTTCACCGTTCGACTTGCATGTGTTAAGCACGCCGCCAGCGTTCGTCCTGAGCCAGGATCAAACTCTCCGTGAATGTTTACTCAGCCCCGACAATCAAGCAGGGCCGGTTCACACCCGCGTTGAGCGGCACGGCAACCACCGGAATAGGGCGGCCCCGCGCACTGCGTCCTCGCTAGTGTTATTTCAAAAGGAATCTCCAACCCCAGGAAACCTGAGGCCGGGGATGTCAACATATCTGGCGTTGACTTTTGGCACGCTGTTGAGTTCTCAAGGAACGGACGCTTCCTTCGGACCGCCTTTCAGCGGGCCCTCCGGGCGCTTCGTTCTTTCGTGTTTCCAGCTTATCAGATGTTTTCCGCTCCGTTTTCCGGAGTTTCATTCATCGGATTCGCTTTCCGCTTTGCCGCCCCGGTCTCCCGCGGCGACTCCGGAACTGTACGGGGGCCGACCCGCCACATGCAAATCGTCCCGCCCTGCTGTCGCAGGACGGGACGATCCGCAGTTCGAACACCGTTAGGCGCGGCCCATCTCCTCGGCGATGGCCGCCGCGAAGGCGTCGATGTCGGCCTCCGTGGTGTCGTAAGCACACATCCAGCGGACCTCGCCGGTGTGCTCGTTCCAGAAGTAGAAGCGGTAACGCTTCTGCAGTCGCTCGCTCACCTCGCGCGGGAGGATCGCGAACACCGCGTTCGCCTGGACCGGGCGGACGACCTCGACGCCGTCGATCTTCCGGACCGCCGCCTCCAGCCGGCTGGCCATCGCGTTGGCGTGGCCGGCGTTGCGCAGGTAGAGGTCGCCGGAGAGCAGCGCCTCGAACTGGACGGAGAGGAAGCGCATCTTCGAGGCGAGCTGCATCGAGGTCTTGCGCAGGTACTTGATGTTGCGGACCCGCTCCGGGTTGAGCACCACCACGACCTCACCGAACAGCAGGCCGTTCTTCGTCCCGCCGAAGGAGATCACGTCGACGCCCGCGTCCGTGGTGAAGGCGCGCAGCGGCTGGCCGAGCGAGGCGGCCGCGTTGGCCAGGCGGGAGCCGTCGACGTGGACGAGCATGCCGAGCTGGTGGGCGTGCTCGGTGATCGCGCGGATCTCGTCGGCGGTGTAGAGGGTCCCGAGCTCGGTGCTCTGGGTGATGGAGACCGCGAGCGGCTGCGCGCGGTGCTCGTCACCGAAGCCCCAGGCCTGCTGGTCGAGCAGCTCGGGGGTGAGCTTGCCGTCCGGGGTCGGGATGAGGTGGAGCTTGATGCCACCCATCTTCTCCGGGGCGCCGCCCTCGTCCACGTGGATGTGGGCGGTGTCGGCGCAGACCACGGCACCCCAGCGCGGCAGCAGCGACTGGAGGGCGACCACGTTGGCGCCGGTGCCGTTGAAAACGGGGTACGCCTCGGCCTTGTCGCCGAAGTGGCGGCGGAAGACGTCCTGCAGGTGCGCCGTGTAGTCGTCCTCGCCGTAGGCGACCTGGTGGCCGCCGTTGGCGAGGGCGATCGCGGCGAGGATCTCGGGGTGCACGCCGGCGTAGTTGTCGCTGGCGAACCCACGGACGGCGGGGTCGTGTCGCCGTACCGCGTCCGTACGGGTGAGGTCGGTCATCGGGCTGTCAGCCACAGGTGCTGTCCGTTCAGTTCTGCTGCGGGGCGGTCCCAGAGGCCCGCCAGGTGGCCGGCGAGGTCGGCGGTGTCGGTGAAGCCGGCAAACTTCGCCTCCGGCTTCTCGGCCCGCATCTCGGGACTGACCAACGCCTTGATCACCAGGATGGCAGCCGCCGCGGTCGGCTCCCCGTCCGGGGAGGTGGTCTCCTTCTTGAAGGAGTCGGCCATGGCGAGGGTCCAGGCCTCCGTGGCCGCCTTGGCGGCCGCGTAGGCGGCGCCCCCCGCGGTGGGCTTGTGGGCGGCCGCGGCGGAGATCATCGCGTAGCGGCCGGCCTGGCTGCGGACCAGCGCGGGCTGGAAGGCCAGCGAGGTGTGCTGGAGGGTGCGCACGACGGTGTCGTGCAGGAAGTCCCAGTCGTCCAGGCGGGTGTCGAAGAAGGTCTTGCTTCCGCGCCAGCCGCCGACCAGGTGGAACAGGCCGTCGACGTGACCGTGCTCGGCCTCCAGGTGGTCGGCCCAGTCGTGGACCTCCTGCGGGTCGAGCAGGTCGATCACCTGGCCGCTGACCTTGGCGCCGCGCACCGCGATGCGGGTGGCGTCCAGGGCGGAGTCCAGCCGCTGGGCGTCGATGTCGGCACCGATCACAGTGGCGCCGTCAGTGGCCAGGCGGCGCAGCACCGCCTGGCCGGCCGGGCCGCTGGCCCCGGCGACGGCGATGACCTTGCCGGCCAGCTTGGTGTCGGGGGTGGTGGTCACGCGGCAACTCCCTGGATACCGGCGCCGGTGATGCCGGCGGTGGCGGCGATGACGCCGCCGAGCTTCTTGGACAGGGCCTCGTAGAACATGCTCAGCGGGAACTCGTCCGGGAGCACGGCGTCGCACAGCGCCTTGTTGAGGGCCTTGCCGTCGGTGATGTCGAGCGGCAGCGCCTCGGGGCCCTTGGCCCAGGTGGAGGCCGGGTGCGGGGTGAGGTAGCGGGAGACCAGCTCGTAGGCGGCGATCCAGTGGGCCGGCTTGGGCCGGTCGATGCCGTCGCGGTACAGGGTCTCGATCTCGCCGCAGAGCGCGTTGGTGACCTGCTGGGCGCGGTCCCAGTCGATGCTCAGGCGGTTGTCGCGCCAGCGCAGCGCGTCGTGCTTGTGCAGGTACGCGAAGAGCAGCTGGCCGCCGAGGCCGTCGTAGTTGCGGACGCGGTCGCCGCTGACCGGGAAGCGGAACAGGCGGTCGAACAGGATCGCGTACTGGACGTCGCGGGCGTGCGCGTTGCCTTCGCCCTCCAGCTTCACCGCCTCCTTGAAGGTGGTGAGGTCGCAGCGGAGCTCCTCAAGGCCGTACATCCAGAACGGGCTGCGCTGCTTGATCATGAAGGGGTCGAACGGCAGGTCGCCGTGGCTGTGGGTGCGGTCGTGGACGAGGTCCCACAGGACGAAGGTCTCCTGCGCGCGGTGCTGGTCCTTGAGCAGGCCCTCGGCGTCGGCCGGGATCGCCAGGCCGAGCTGCTGGACGGCACTGGTGGAGACGGCGCGGAAGCGGGCGGCCTCGCGGTCGCAGAAGATGCCACCCCAGGTGAAACGTTCCGGCGCCTTGCGGACGGCGACCGTCTCGGGGAAGAGGACGGCGGAGTTGGTGTCGTAGCCGGCCGTGAAGTCCGTGAAGGTGATCGGCACGAACATCGGGTTGTCGAAGCGGGTGCGCTCCAGCTCCGCGAGCCAGTCGGGCCACACGACCTGCAGCAGGACGGCTTCCAGGTTGCGATTCGGGTTGCCGTTCTGGGTGTACATCGGGAAGACGACCAGGTGCTCCAGGCCGTCCTCGCGCTGGTCGGCGGGCTGGAAGGCGAGCAGCGAGTCCAGGAAGTCGGGCTGCCGGTAGCCGGTGTCGGCCCACTTGGCGAGGTCGGCGTCGACGGCGGCCAGGTAGGCGGCGTCGTGCGGAAAGTTCGGGGCGAGCTCCTCGACGGCGGCCCGGACCGTGGCCACCAGCGGGTCGACGGCGTGCCGCTGGACGGTGGACAGGTCGATCGAGCCGTCCTTGGACTGCAGCGGGCGCAGCGTCTCGACGGCCTCCTTCAGGCGCAGCCACGCCGGGTGAGCGGCGAGGGTCGAGACCGGGGCGTCGGCCGCCGCAGCGAGCCTTGGCGAAAGATTCTGCATCGTGGACTCACTTCGACAGGAGTTATTTCAACGGGGACACCATAAGTACGAGAGGTTCTCCCGTTCAAGGGGGTCAGGACCGGCAAAACTTCCGCGCACCGCCGCTGCGGCTCGAAAACCTGCGCCGGGACGCCGCTTGTCCGACATGTGGACGGTGATCTGGATGTCCTGGACAGATGCGCTGGTCTGATGCGAACCTCCCGGCATGTTCCCGGCGGTGATCACGGTGGCCGAACGCCACGACGGCCCGTTCCGGCTGCCCTCCCGTCGGCAGACCGGCTGTCGCTGCCGCACGCGCGGCCGCGGCGGCCGCTGTCACCGCTGTTGTTGATCCAGCCGCTGGTGTCGATCCGGCCGCACTGCTGACCTGGCCGCACGACTGCCCCGGCCGCACTGCTGATCCGGCGGTGGTCGACCGGCCCCCACTGACCCGGCTGGTGCCTGTCCAGCCCACGGTCGCCGTCGACACGGGCCCGTACGCCGACCATGCCGCGGGTGTTCCGGCGCCGCCACTGGGGGAGGTGACCCGCCGGGACGCGGCCCACGCGGCCCGCGCCGCCTCGCCCTCCCGCCTTCTCCCGTCCTGCCCGGCCCTTCCTCTGGAGCGCTGCCATGACCCTCCGCAAGCCGTCCGCCGTACTGCCCCTCGCCGCGCTGGTGGTCGCCGCCGCCGCGCTGACCGCGTGCGCCCCGCAGGGCGCCGAGCCCGACGGGGCCGCCGCCTCGGGCACGGCCGGTGCGTCGGCGGGCTGCGCGCCGGGGGCGCTGGCGACGCGGACGGCCGGGAAGCTGACCGTCGGCACCGACAAGCCGGCCTACGACCCGTGGTTCGCCGAGGACAAGCCGGAGAACGGCAAGGGCTTCGAGTCGGCGGTGGCGTACGCCGTGGCGGAGAAGCTGGGATACTCGAAGGACAAGGTCGGCTGGGTGGTCGCGCCGTTCGGCAAGGCGACCGCACCGGGTGCCAAGGACTTCGACTTCGACATCAACCAGGTGTCCATCAGCGACGAGCGCAAGCAGGCCGTGGACTTCTCCTCCGGCTACTACAACGTGCGCCAGGCCGTCATCGCGCTGAAGAACTCCAAGGCGGCGAACGCGAAGAGCATCGCCGACCTGAAGGGCACCAAGCTGGGCGCGCAGGTCGGCACCACGAGCCTGGACACCATCACCGACACCATCAAGCCGAGCACCCAGCCGGCCGTGTTCGACTCCAACGACCTGGCGAAGGCCGCGCTGAAGAACGGTCAGGTCGAGGCGCTGGTGGTGGACCTGCCGACGGCCTTCTACATCACCGGCGCCGAGGTGCCGGAGGCCCAGGTGGTGGGGCAGTTCGAGGCGGCCGCGCAGGGTGAGCAGTTCGGCCTGGTGCTGGACAAGGGCTCCAAGCTGACCGACTGCGTGTCCCGGGCGGTGGACGCGCTGCGGGCGGACGGGACGCTGGCGAAGCTGGAGAAGCAGTGGCTGTCGGACGCCGTCTCGGCACCGGTGCTGAAGTGAGCGGGGACGCGGGGCTGGCCGGACCGGCCACCGTCACCAAGGCCCCGGCGGAGAAGGACGGGTACCGCCCGTCCGAGCGGCGGCTGGTGCACGAGGCGTACCGGCGCGGGCGGGCCCGGCGCTCGGCACTGATCGCCACCGCCTCGACCCTGCTGACGGCGGTCGCGCTGTACCTGCTGGTGGTCAACTCCCCGGGCTGGGAGGTGACTCGGCGGACCTTCTTCAACCTGGACTACGCCCGGCAGGCACTGCCGGAGGTGCTCAAGGGGCTGCGGCTCAACCTGGAGCTGATGCTCGGCTGCGGGGTGCTGATCCTGGTCTTCGGCCTGCTGCTCGCGGTACTGCGGACGCTGCGCGGTCCGGTGTTCCTGCCGGTGCGGCTGTTGGCCACGGCGTACGTGGACTTCTTCCTCGGGCTGCCGATGATCATCTGCTTGCTGGTGATGATCACCGGGGTCCCGGCGCTGCGGCTCAGTGGGGTGACCACCGATCCGCTGCTGCTCGGCGGGGCGGCGCTGGTGCTGACGTACTCGGCGTACGTGTCGGAGGTGTTCCGCTCGGGCATCGAGTCGGTGCACCCGAGCCAGCGGGCGGCGGCGCGGTCGCTGGGGCTGACCAACGCCCAGGCGATGCGGTACGTGGTGCTGCCCCAGGCGGTGCGGCGGGTGGTGCCGCCGCTGCTCAACAACCTGGTCAGCCTGCAGAAGGACACCGGTCTCGTCTCGATCGGCGGGGCGATCGACGCGGTGTACGCGGCGAAGATCATCGCGGCACACTCGTTCAACTTCACGCCGTACCTGGTGGCGGGGCTGGTGTTCATCGTGCTGACCGTTCCGCTGACCCGGTTCGCCGACTGGCTGACCACCCGGATGAACCGTCGGCAGTTGCAGGGAGGGGTCACGTGAGCGAGCGAGCGAACCGTCAAGAGGTGCGCGTTGCGCGAAGCGGCTGCCGAGCGCAGCGAGGTGGGCGCATGAGCGGGCCTGAGGTGCTCCGGCTGGAGTCGGTGCGCAAGACCTTCGACGGCCAGGTGGTGCTGCGCGAGGTGGACCTCGCCGTGCCCGAGCACTCGGTGACGGCGCTGATCGGGGCGTCCGGCTCCGGGAAGTCCACGCTGATGCGCTGCGTCAACCTCTTGGAGGGGATCGATGACGGGGCGATCTTCCTGGACGGCGAGGAGATCACCGACCCGCGCACGGACGAGGACTCCGTACGGCGCCGGATCGGGGTGGTGTTCCAGTCGTACAACCTGTTCCCGCACATGACGGTGCTGGAGAACATCACCCTCGCGCCGCGCCGGGTGCACCGGGTCGGACGGGCGGACGCCGAGGCGAAGGCGCTGGAGCTGCTGGACCGGCTCGGGCTGGCGACGAAGGCGAAGGAGTACCCGGACCGGCTCTCCGGCGGACAGCAGCAGCGCGTCGCCATCGTGCGGGCGCTGGCGACCGGGCCCCGGTTGCTGCTGCTCGACGAGATCACCGCGGCGCTCGACCCGGTGCTGGTCGGGGAGGTGCTGTCGGTGGTGCGCGACCTCAAGGAGCAGGGGATGACGATGGTCCTCTCCACCCATGAGATGGGCTTCGCCCGGGAGGTCGCCGACCAGGTCTGCTTCCTGGACGGCGGGGTGGTCCTCGAACAGGGGCCTCCGGAGCAGGTGTTCGGCGATCCTCGGGAGGAGCGGACCCGGCAGTTCCTCAGCCGGGTGGTCGCCTCGGGGCGGCTCCAGGGCTGAGCCGCCGGTGAGGCGGAGCGGGTGGCGTGGGGCAGAGCGGGTGGCATGGGGAGGGCCGCGCCACAGTGGGCACCACTATGCGCCCCCGTACGCGCCCTGGCCGCGCCGGGGACGGAGCGGTGATCGTGGACGGAACGACCGTCGCTGCGGACGGGTGTCGGTGGGCGGATGACGGCGAACGGCTGACGGACAACGGATGACGGATAACGGATGACGGATAACAGATTTCGTTAGCTGTCATCTGTCATCTGTCATCTGTCATCCGTCAGCTGTCATCTGTTCGCCGTCCGCTGTTCGCCGCCCGCGCCCCGGGAGGCTGCCGTTGCACGGCCCCACCCTGGTCAACTGGCTCCTCGCCCTCCTCACCGCCACCGCCGGCGTCTACTGCCTGACCCGCCTGCGGCATTCCCCCTGCACCCCGGCCGGCGCCGCCGGCCCCGGTCACGCCGGCCGCCGGCTCGCCCGGGAGTCCGACGCCGCCGAGGCCCTGATGGGGCTCGGCATGGCGGTGATGGCCGTCACCGGCGCCACCGTCCCGGCCGCCGTCTGGGCCGGTCTGTTCGGCGCGCCCGCCGCCGCCTTCCTGTTCGCCGCTCTCTACGCCCCCACCGGCCGGGCCCACCGGCTGCACCACGCGGTCGGCGCGCTCGCCATGACGTACATGGCGCTCGCGATGACGGCCTCCCCCGGCGGACACCACCACGCCGCCACCCTCGGCACACCCCCGCTGACCGGCGCCCTGTTGCTCTACTTCGGCGGCTACGCCCTCTGGGCCGGCGCCCGGCTGCTGCGCACCCCTGCCGGCACCCTCGCGCTCGGCACCACCGGCCTGCCGCAGGCCTGCCGACTCGCCATGGGCATCGGCATGTTCGCCATGCTCCTGACGATGTGACGTCCACGCAACCGCCCTCCCCCGCGAACCAAGCGCCGCACCCTCGCGTGGCGTTGGTCACTGGCCGGCCGAAAGCCGTTCCACCGGGCGTCGACAGCGCATAGGTTGGCAGCGAGCGCGTTGTCGCGTTCCGTGCGTACTCGGGGAGCCCATGGGATGACTGCCCTGATCGGCCTGCTGCTGCTCGGACTGCTGCTCTCGACCGTCGCGCCCCGACGGCTGGCCCGGGCCCGCTGGGTGGAGCGTGAACCCGTGCTGGCACTGCTGGTGTGGCAGTGCCTGGTCGTGGCCGTGCTGCTGTGCTGCGCACTGAGTCTGGTCCTCGCCGCCTCCGCCGCCCTACCCGAACTGCGCGCCCTGGTGTTCACGGGCGCCCCGCACGGCGTGGAGGCCGCGTACGGCCTGCAGGACGCCGAGGGCTGGGGCCGGCTGTGCGCCGTGGTGCTGGCGGCGGGCGCGCTCCAGACGGTGCTGGCGATCACCCGCGAGGCCCGTACGGCCAAGGCCCTGCGCGACCGTCGGCACGCCCAACTCGCGACCCGCGCGCCGGAGTTGCCCGAGGCGATCGCGGCCGCCCGAAACCGCCGGGAGCGACTGGTGGTGCTGGAGAACGTCCGCCCCGAGGCCTGGTCGCTGCCCGGCCCGAACTCCCGCCTGGTGGTCACCACCGGCGCCCTCCAGCAGCTCACCGACCGGGAGTTGGCGGCCGTGCTGAGTCATGAGCGCGGGCACGTCCGGGCCCGGCACCACCTGCTGCAACAGTTCGCCCAGGCGCTCGCCTCCGGCTTCCCCGGTGTCGGCGTGTTCAGCGCCTTCCGGGACCAGGTGGCGGAACTGATCGAGCTGGCCGCCGACGACCGGGCCGCACGCCGCCACGGCCGGCACACCACCGCCCTCGCGCTGGCCGAACTCAACCTGGACCGTGGGGTGTTCGGCTCCTGCCCGCCCGGCCTGGCGCAGTCCCCGAAGCGGGTCGACCGGCTGCTCGCGGGCCGTCCGCGACTCTCCGTGCCGCGCCGGCTGCGGCTCACCCTGCTCGCCCTCGCCGCGCCCGCCGCGGCCGTCCTGCTGGCCGTAGCCCCAGGGCTCAACTCACTACTCTGAGCGAAGCACTTGACGCCGGGTCAGTCGGCGTCCGGCTCCCCGCAGACCGGTCCGGGCGCCCCGCCGAGGGTCAGCCCGAGCACTTCGCGGTGGAGCGGCCGGGCCTGCTCGTAGCGCTCCCGCCCGGCCTCGGTCAGGGCGAGCATGATGCCCCGCCGGTCGCTCTCACACATGGCCCGGGTGACCAGTCCGCCCTTCTCCAGCCGAGCGATCAGCCGGGACAGCGCGCTCTGGCTCAGATGGACGGTGGGCGCCAGCTCGGCCACCCGCAGCGCGGGGCGGCCGCCCGCCTCGCACCCCTCCACAAGACGCTCCAGCACCTCGAACTCGCTCATACCGAGCCCGCACTTGTCGCCCAGCTCGCGGTCGAGCATGCAGACGGCGGCAGCATGGCGGGCCAGCAGCTCGCGCCATTCCGCGACGAGACCGGCCTCTGCCGGGGAGTCGAGCGCCGAGGAGTCGAGTTCAGCCACACCGCCACCCTAGCACGTGCATCGTCAATTTATGCGTTCACATCTAATTCATTTGCATTGAATGCATACGCATGTACTGTCCTCTCCATGACCACCGCGACCGTCACGTCACCCGACGCCCCGTCAACCAACGGGCTGAACTGGACTCCCCGCCTCTGGGGCACCCTGATCGTGCTCTGCGCCGCCATGTTCCTGGACGCCCTGGACGTCTCGATGGTGGGCGTCGCCCTCCCCTCCATCGGCTCCGAGCTGCACCTGTCGACCTCCGCCCTGCAATGGGTGGTCTCCGGCTACGTGCTCGGCTACGGCGGCCTCCTCCTGCTCGGCGGACGCGCCGCCGACCTGCTCGGCCGCCGCCGGGTCTTCCTGATCGCCCTGTCCGCCTTCGCCGCCGCCTCGCTGGTCGGCGGCCTGGTCGACGACGGCGGCCTGCTGATCGCGGCCCGCTTCCTCAAGGGCGTCAGCGCCGCCTTCACCGCCCCGGCAGGCCTGTCGATCATCACCACGACCTTCGCCGAGGGCCCCGCCCGCAACCGGGCGCTGTCGATCTACACCACCTGCGGCGCCAGCGGCTTCTCGCTCGGCCTGGTGCTCAGCGGCCTGCTCACCTCGGTCGGCTGGCGCTGGACCTTCCTGATGCCCGTCCCGGTCGCGCTGCTCGCCCTGGCATTCGCCGTCCGCCTGCTCCCCCGCCCGGTCGAGGAGCCCGCCAAGGGCGGCTACGACGCGCTCGGCGCGATCACCGGCACCGCGACCGTCCTGCTGCTGGTGTTCACCGTCACCGAGGCCCAGGGCGCCGGCTGGCTGAGCCTGCGCACCCTCGGCTCGCTGGCCGTGGTCATCGCGCTGGCCGCCGCCTTCCTGCTGATCGAGAGCCGTACCGCCCATCCGCTGGTCCGGCTCGGCATCTTCCGCAACGGCTCGGTCGCCCGGGCCAACGTGGTCGCATTCGCAATGACCGGCGCCTACGGCGGCTTCCAGTTCGTCGTCACGCTCTATCTGCAGCACCTGCTCGGCTGGTCGGCCCTGCAGATGGCCCTCGGACTGCTCCCGGCCGGCGCGTTCATCGCGCTCTCGGCGCCGTTCATGGGCCCGATCGTGGACCGCTTCGGCACCGGCCGACTGCTGCCGATCGGCGTGCTGGCGCTGGTCGCCGCCTTCGCCCTGTTCCTGCGCCTGGACGAGCACAGCTCCTACCCGGTGCTGGTGCTGCCCTCGATGCTGCTGCTCGGCGTGGGCTTCGCGCTGGCCTTCCCGTCGGTGAACATCGCCGCCACCGACGGCGTGGCGGACGAGGAGCAGGGCCTGGCCTCGGGCCTGGTGAACACCGCGATCCAGGTCGGCACCGCCGTGGTGCTGGCCGGGGCGACCGCGATGATCACGGCCGGCAGTGCGGGCGGTGACAGCCCGCAGGCCCAGCTGGACGGCTACCGGCCGGCGCTGGTCTTCGTCACCGCGGTCGCACTGGTCGGCCTGCTGGTCGCCGCGGTGGGCGCACTGGTGGACCGGCGACGGAATTCAACTCCCGTGTCGGTGCCGGATTATGATTATCCGCCTGTCGGGTCGACCACGGCCCGGGCCGAAGTCCTGACCGAGCACTGACCCGCACCGGCCTCACCCACGACCGACCCCTGGTCGTCAGCCGTCGGCGCCGGCTCCACCAAACCCCCGTATTGGTGGAGCCGGCCGTCTTCGCATCCGGCCGCACGGGCGGCGCCCGGCAGGGCACGGTTCCACGGCGCGGCTGCCGGCTCCGTAAGTATATTGACTCGGAGCCAACGAACGTTCGGAGCAGACACGATGGCACCTCGCGGGGATTCGGTCAATGAGGAGATGCGGCAGCGCTCCCGCCGACGCATCATGCGGGCCACCGTCGAACTGGTTGACCAGCACGGTTACGCGGGCACCACGCTGACCGACATCGCCGAGCGGGCCGGACTCGCCCGCGGCCTGGTCTCGTACTACTTCGACGGCAAACGGCTGCTGATGCAGTCCGCGACACACCGGATGATGCACCAAACGCTGTCGGGCGCCCTGGCCGAGCTGCCGCCGAACGCCTCCCCCGGGGCTCGGCTGGCCCGCGCCATCGACGCCGTGCTCGGACTCGCGCTGGACCACCCGCGGGTGATGCGCTCCCACCTGGCACTGATCCTCGACCCGGACACCGGTGCCTTCGTCCAGGACCCGGAACAACAGCAACTCGGCGCCATCCTCCAAGGGTTGCTGCAGGACTGGGGCGCGCCGGATCCGGTCGCCGAGCACGCGGTGCTACGCAGCGCGCTGATGGGCGGCTGCATCGGCGTACTGCTGCCGGGGGCGGAGATCCCGTTGGCGCCGATCCGGTCGGACCTGTTCCGCCGCTACGACCTGGACTGGGAACTCGGGCGCCCGCCGCAGCCGCTGCCGCCGGAACGCGAACGGCCGCCGGCCCGCGGTTGACGGCGGGTGGGCGGCTGGGCCGGCCCTCGGGGGGCGGCCGATCGGTCTGCTGCGGAGGATTCGGACCGTTCCGGAGGATGCGCCTGCCAGGCAGGACCGGTCCGCTGCGGTGGGGCCGACGAGGCCCCGCCCGGCCGGGACTCAGCGCTCCTTCAGGATCGAGGCCAGCAGGTCTATGGTGCGCTCGGGCGTGAGGCTGTCCACGCAGAGCCGCTCCATGACCTGGATGTAGGCGTCGACGTCGTCCCGCTTGTCCAGGTAGAGCGCGCTGGTGAGCTGCTCCAGGTAGACCACGTCCGCGAGGTCCTGCTCCGGGAAGCGCAGGATGGTGAACGCACCGGACTCCCCGGCGTGCGCACCGAAGCGGAACGGCATGACCTGGATCACCACGTTGGCCTGCTCGGCGACGTCGATCAGGTACTGCACCTGACCGCGCATCACCTTGGGCCCGCCGACCGGCCGGCGCAGCGCGGCCTCGTCGATCACCGCCCACAGACGCGGGTTGGCGCCCTCGGTCAGCAGCTTCTGGCGGCGCAGGCGGAGGCTGACCCGCCGCTCGACCTCCTCCTCGCTGATGACCGGCCGACTCTGGCCGAAAACCGCCCGTGCGTACTCCTCGGACTGCAGCAGTCCGGGGATGAACTGCACCTCGTAGGTGCGGATCAGCTGGGCGGCCTCCTCCAGGCCGACGTAGGTCTGGAACCAGCCCGGCAGCACGTCGTTGAAGCTGTGCCACCAGCCGGACTTGTTGGCCTCGCGGACCAGGCCGAGCAGGGCCTCCCGCTCCAGGCCGTCGTCCACGCCGTACAGACTGAGCAGGTCGGCGACGTCGCGCTCCTTGAAGCTGACGCGGCCGAGCTCCATACGGCTGATCTTGGACTCGGAGGCGCGGATCGCATAACCCGCGTCCTCACGGGTGATGCCGCGCGCCTCGCGCAAGCGACGAAGCTGCGAGCCGAGGAGGATCCGGCGGACCATCGAGCCGCCGCCCGGCTGAACTGTGGTCATGCGGTCGAAACCTCCACCTAGGGCAAACAGCGCACAGTCTGCCATCAGTTGAGCGCTCACGGTGCCGATACTGACGGATGTTCCTATCAGTTCTACACTCCGCACACCAGGATGCACGTGCATCCGGCGCTTGCATATGCCAATAGTGCGACTGCACGTGAATCGACTCTTGCATCTGCAGTGAGCGCACACCACCATGGTGCACGTGCACCTGCACATCCCTGGCAATCCCGCGGGCTCCGCGTCGACCCCACGCGCGACTCCGTGCACCGACCCGGCGACGCCCCCCGCGCCATCGGGCGTTCGAGTGCGCGCGCGCCTGGTCGAGGGGGCGGCCGAGCGGCCGAGCGAGTCGGAGGTGACCGGCATGACCCCGGCGGGTCCAGCCGTGTCCGCCCCCTTATGGGAGGAGCTCTTCATGAGCACCGGTACGGCTTTGGCGGTTGACCCCCATGTGGTCACCTGTACGCTCGCTCCTCGCTTCGAAGCCGTCAGAACCGCGCGCGACTTCGCCCGGACCGCTCTTCAGTGCTGGGGCCTGATGGAGCTGTTCGACGATGTCGCGCTGGTGGCCTCGGAACTCGTGACCAACGCGCTCCGGCATGCGATCGGCGCACGGCCCGACCCGTCGGGCGGCGCCCTGGGCGAGTACGACTTTCCCACACAGCCGACCCCGGACGGGCGGCTGCCGATCCGAATAAGCCTGGTGCACCGCGCACCCCAGGTGGTCTGCGCGGTGAGCGATCCGAGCAGCATCGGACCGGTCGCCCGGGAAGCGGACTTCGTCGCCGAATCCGGCCGCGGCCTCCACCTGGTGGAGTCGTTCAGTCGCTCCTGGGGCTGGCACCCGCTGGGCAGCGGCAAGGTGGTCTGGGCCATGTTCGAGGCGGAGCCGGCCGGCGGCGGACTCGACGGACATATCGAAATCGGTGGACGGCACCGGCGCTCGGCCTAGCGCCGCGCGGCGCGCGGCCGGCCGAGGGACGACCCGGGACGACCACACCCCGGGCCCTTCAGCCAGGCCTTCGGACCCCGCGGTGTCGGCCCGCCTCCGACCCCGGTTCCGGTTACCGGCGTCGAACCCGCCGACCCCGGCCCGGTGCACCCCGGCCCAGGCCCTGCGCGAAGCGGCGCCGTATGACCCGGCACCCTGTGACCTCGGCCCGTACGACGTCGCGCCGCCGTACGACCCGCGGGAGAGCCCGCGAGGAAAAGACAAAGGCCGTCGCGGTGTCAGCACCCACGACGGCCCCCCGATGGTGAAGCGGCGACCGGTCAGACCGCCAGGTGGTCGAACTCCCCGTCCTTGGCCCCCAGCAGCAGGGCGGCGATCTCCGCCCGGGTGTAGATGAGCGCCGGACCGTCCGGGAAGCGCGAGTTGCGCATCGCCACGTCGCCGCCCGGCAGGGCCGCGAACTCGACGCAGTTGCCCTGGGAGTTGCTGTGTCGGCTCTTCTGCCAGACCACCCCCTTGAGGTCGGCGGCGGCCATCCCGTTGAAGGTGTGGTTCGAGCCGTGCATGTCCTGCGAGTCGTGCATAGAAGTCTCCCGAAGAGCTCCGGAGTTGTCGTCCAGCGCGGCGCCCCGGCACCGCCGAACGAACGGACCGGCCCCGTACCGGCCCGGCACAACGCCTCACTTGACGCGATGATAGCCGCAGTGCACGTGCATCAGCACGGGACATTGCAGGTGCACGAGGCCTTTTATCGGCCGACTCGAACTCTTCACGGACCCTTCCCCTGACGGTACGTAAACGGACATAGTCGACTGAATCGACGGTTTGTCGATAACCGGCCGTGAGCGATCCCCCGCTGAATGTTGATCTTCGAATGCCGGGAGTCGCACCCCCGTGACGCTCCGTCAGGTCACTCTTCGGCTGTGAGACATCTCACGCGCCACAGGTGCAACGGGACACCCCGTGCGACACGTCAGGGCAACTGTCGATGTCCACGCGGGGATTGGGTGAGGAATGTCCGAATTGTAGGCAAACCGCCCGGACCGGCGCGGCGGAGACACGACCTCCGCACCACGACCACCCGAAACCCGTACGGCAGCCGACTGCAGGCCTGACGGGCAGATGTCCTACGATCTCCGGCATGAGCACCGCAGCCATCCCGGGCGCGCCACTGCCCGTCCGCACTCCAGGCTCCCGTGCGCGGGGGCGCCACCGTCGCCCCGAGCGCCCCGAGATCCCCACCGGTTCGCCGGCCCTGGTGCTCGCCGTGCCCGCGACCGCCGGGCCCGAGTCCCGTTCGGTCGTCGAGGAACTGCTGTCGATCGTCCGCAGCGAGCACACCGGCGTCCAGGCCGCCGTCGGCTACCTCCCGGCGGACGGCGCCGAGGGCGAGGACGGGGACGACCGCACCGTTGCCGAGTTGCTGGCCATGGCCGCCGAGGCCGGCCAGCCCACGCCCGTCGTGGTGCCGCTGGTGCCGGGGCCGCACGGCTTCCTGACCGAACTTCACGCCCTCGCCGCCGAGCACGGCGCGACCGTCACCGACACGCTGGGCCCGCACCCGCTGCTGGCCGAGGCCGTGCACGTGCGGCTGTCCGAGGCCGGGCTGGCCCGGGCCGACCGGGCCCGACTCTTCGCCATCGCGACCGCCGCGGACGGCGTGGTCCTGACCACCGTCGGCGGCGAGGACGCGGCCGCGGCGGCCGGGATCACCGGCGTGCTGCTGGCCGCCCGACTGGCCATCCCGGTCGTCGCCGCAGCGCTCGACGTGCCCGGCTCGGTGGCCGGGGCCGTCAACCACCTCAAGGAGACCGGCGCCCAGCGCCCCGCACTGGCCCCGCTGGTGATCGGGCCCGAGGCCGACTCGGAGCTGCTCGCCACGGCCGCCGAGGAGACCGGCTGCCCGTCGGCGGCGCCACTGGGCGCCTACCCGACCGTCGGCCAGCTGATCGCCTCCACCTACCTGGCCGCGCTGCCGACGCCGTCGGCGGAGGAGCTGGCCCGGGCCGAGGCGGAGGCCGCGGCCGCCGCTGGGGCCGAGGAGGGCCCGCGCGGCGCCCACGCGGCCACCCAGGGGCCCCTGGAGGGCTAGCAGACGGCCTGCGACGACCGTCGCGCACTCCCGCGTATCGAAGGGCCCGGAACGGCTTCGTTCCGGGCCCTTCGGCATGCCCGGCTCCTCCCGCCCTCACCCCACGCCTGCCGCTTGCCGCTTTGTCTCGGTACGGGAATTACGGGAGCTAGGAGAACAATGGCGCACTATGTCCGTTTTATCGCCTTTTGGGATGGAGTGCCGGGCGCGCATTCCAGCACTCGAATCACGACCACTCCCCCGCCGCGCTGGGCGCGCTGCCGCACACTTCCACGCTCCGTCAGCCCACCCCTGAGGCGAAGACAATTGCGGGAATCCACAGCCGCATTGCCGGAAAACGATCATTTACGATCATGATTCGTGTCCGATTTGGCAATTTCCACTAAACCGTGACGTGCATCACAGATATTTGCAGTTTGAACTTAAGTCTGATTAACGTGCTCCCCGTTCGTAACCACACGAACCCAGCTCATCCGCAACGCCAAGTCCTGCCGTCGGATGTCCTGGCAGCGCGAAAACGCACCACGGCAGGAGCGGGGGAACCACAGGTAAGTCGCCCCGGGCAGTTCCTCGGAACGGTCCAGGGCTAGGGGTGAAGCCGCGCCCACAGCGCGGCCGGGCAACTCCGGCCCGAATCCGACAGCTCACCTCGCAGGCGTGGGAGAGGACCGCGTCTTCATGCTGCCCACCAACGG
The DNA here is from genome assembly GCF_044327205.1 of Kitasatospora sp. NPDC018058. NCBI lineage: Bacteria > Bacillati > Actinomycetota > Actinomycetes > Kitasatosporales > Streptomycetaceae > Kitasatospora > Kitasatospora sp. NPDC018058. The sequence goes on from NZ_JBIRFA010000003.1 coordinate 16,906, forward strand.
CACCCGCCTGTCCAGCCGTACCCGTCGCGTGATCGCCACCCTCGGCGTCGCGGGCGTCGGCCTCACCGTCCCCTGCCTCACCACCGGCACCGCCAACGCCGCCTCCGTCGCCACCTGGGAGAAGGTCGCCCAGTGCGAGAGCAGCGGCAACTGGGCCATCAACACCGGCAACGGCTTCTACGGCGGCCTGCAGTTCACCTCCAGCACCTGGGCCGCCTTCGGCGGTACCACGTACGCCCCGCAGGCCAACCTCGCCACCAAGGACCAGCAGATCGCCGTCGCCGAGAAGGTCCTCGCCTCGCAGGGCCCCGGCGCCTGGCCCGTCTGCTCGGTCCAGGCCGGTCTGACCAAGGGCGGTGCCCCGGCCGCCGTCGACACCTCCGCCGCCACGGCCGCCAAGCCCGCCGCCAAGCCCGCGCCGAGCCAGGCCCCGGCCGCGAAGCCCGCCGAGCCGGCCGCGCCCGCCCAGGCCCCGGCCCAGAGCGCCGGCTACACCGTCGTCGCGGGCGACTGGCTTTCCTCGATCGCCGACAAGCACAACGTCCAGGGCGGCTGGCAGCGGCTGTACGACCTCAACCGCAGCACCCTGACCGAGGGCCCGGACACCATCTACCCCGGCCAGCACCTGACCTTCGGTGACGGCGACCAGGCCCAGGCCGACAAGTCCTCCTCCACCGGGTCCGGCTCGGACTTCAGCTGGTTCAACCGCTCCCAGAAGGCCGGCCAGGCCGCGAACGGCGGTGCCGTGAACGCCAAGCCGACCGTCCTGACCCAGGCCGCGAAGCCGGCCGCGAAGCCGGCCGCTCAGGCCCCGGCCCAGGCCGCCACCGGCAGCATGGCCGCCGCGGTGTCCTTCGCCGAGTCCAAGGTCGGCCAGGCCTACGTCTACGGCGGCACCGGCAACGGCGGCTGGGACTGCTCCGGCCTGACCCAGGCCGCGCTGCGCGCCGCGGGCATCAACATCCCGCGCATCGCCGCCGACCAGGCCGCCGCCAGCACCCACGTCTCGCTGGACAGCCTGAAGCCGGGCGACCTGCTCTTCTGGTCGAACAACGGTAAGGACTCCGGCGTCTACCACGTCGCGATCTACATCGGCGGCGGCAAGTACGTCGAGGCGGCCAACCCGAGCGCGGGCGTCCGCGAGCAGACCATCGCCAACTGGGCCCCGGACTTCGCCGGCCGGGTCTGAGCAACGGCGAACCGGCAGCCGCCGGCTGACAGCTGACGTGCAACAGATGACAGCGGACGGATGACGGATAGCGGATGACGGATTCCGACATCCGTCGTCCCTCCGCCGTCACCCGCCACCCCCGGGGAGAGTCTGGTCACTCCTCCCCGGGGTTCGCGCATTCGCATGGTGAAAGCCCTCCCCGCCGGGCATGCTGCTGCTCTGCACCCGAGGAGGAGTCACCATGGCCCAGGTCACCATCACACTCGATGCGAACCTCGCGATCGATGCGATGCTGCTCTCCGGCACCAAGAACCCGCAGGACGCCGTCGAACTGGTCCTGCGCGACTACCTGGCCCGCGGCCGCCGCACCGAGACCCGGACCGCCGACGCGGCCGACGGCCACCGACTCACCGCCGACCGCCCGGCCGTCCAGGAAGGCTGACCGTCCGGAGCGATCGAGCGGGCGGACGCCGAAGGGCCCCGGAGAGCAACTGCCCTCCGGGGCCCTTCAATTGACCGTCCGGCCCCGTTGCTCAGCGCGCGCAGGCCCCGGTGGACCCGCGCATCACCAGCTCCGGCTGGAACATGAACTCCCCGCGCTGGGCGGCGTTCCCACCGACCTCCTCCAGCAGCGCGTCCACCGCGGCCGTGGCCATCGCCTCGACCGGCTGGCGGATCGTGGTCAACGGCGGTTCGGTGAAGGCGATCAGCGGCGAGTCGTCGAAGCCGACCACCGAGACGTCCTGCGGCACCGACAGCCCGCGCTGCCGCACCGCCCGGATCGCCCCGAGCGCCATCATGTCGCTCCCGCAGACGATCGCCGTGCAGCCCTTGTCGAGCAGCGCGCCGGCCGCCGCGTGCCCGCCCTCCACGCTGAACAGCGTGTGGTGGACGAGCTCCTCGGCCTCCTCCCGGCTACGCCCGAGCACCTCGCGCATCGCGGCGGTGAAGCCCTCGATCTTGCGCAGCACCGGCACGTACCGCCGCTGCCCGACCGCCAGCCCGATCCGCTCGTGCCCGAGCTCGGCCAGGTGCTGGACGGCCATCCACATCGCGGCCCGGTCGTCCGGCGAGATGAACGGCGCGTCGATCCGCTCGCTGTACCCGTTGATCAGCACGAACGGCACCCCGCGCCCGGCCAGCCGGGCGTACCGGTCGTGGTCGGCGGTGGAGTCGGCGTGCAGCCCGGAGACGAAGACGATGCCCGCCACGCCCCGGTCGACCAGCATCTCCACCAGTTCGTCCTCGGTGGACCCGCCCGGCGTCTGGGTGCACAGCACCGGCGTGTAGCCGTGCCGGCTGAGCACCTGCTCGATCACCTGCGCCAGCGCGGGGAAGATCGGGTTGCTCAGCTCCGGCGTGATCAGCCCGATCAGCCCGGCGCTGCGCTGGCGCAGCCGGGTCGGCCGCTCGTAGCCGAGCACGTCCAGCGCGGCCAGCACGGTCTGCCGGGTCGCGGCGGAGACGTTCGCCTTGCCGTTGAGTACGCGGGAGACGGTGGCTTCGCTGACCCCCGCCTGCGCCGCGATGTCTGAGAGTCGCGCCGTAGTCACGGGCCCAGAGCCTATTGCACCCACGTCAGACCGCCCACCAGCCGGTGCTGTCCGGAGCGAGCACCGTCTCGCCGCCGTCCACCACGAGTTCGGTCGAACCGAGCAGCAGTCGACCGGGCGCCGCTATCCGCACCGGCTCGCCGGTGGTGTTCACGGTGCAGACGAAGGACCCGCGCCGGAAGGCCAGGGTGCCCTCGGGCGCCTCCAGCCACTCGACGTCCGTCCCCGCGCCCAGGTCGGGCTGCGACCGGCGGACGGCCAGCGCGCTGCGGTAGAGCTCCAGGGTGGACGTCGGGTCGCCGGTCTGCGCCTCGACGCTCAGAGCGGCCCACTCGGCCGGCTGCGGCAGCCAGGACGGCCCGCCCGCCGCCGGTCCGAAACCGTACGGGGCCTCGGTGTCGGACCACGGGATCGGGACGCGGCAGCCGTCGCGGTAGCCGTCCTGACCGGCCTGGCGGAAGAACGACGGGTCCTGGCGGACCTCGTCCGGCAGGTCCGTGACGTCCGGCAGGCCGAGCTCCTCGCCCTGGTAGACGTACGCGGAGCCGGGCAGCGCGAGCATCAGCAGGGTGGCGGCGCGGGCCCTCCGCAGCCCCAGCGAACGGTCGCCGGGGGTGCGGATCTGGGTGCCGAGGCCGGGCTCGTTGGCGAAGCGGGTGGCGTGCCGGGTGACGTCGTGGTTGGACAGCACCCAGGTGGTGGGGGCGTCGACCGGGCGCATCGAGTCGAGCGACAGGTCGATCACCTCGCGCAGCGCGGTGGCGTCCCAATCGGTACCCAGGTACTGGAAGTTGAAGGCCTGGTGCAGCTCATCGGGGCGGACGTAGTTGGCGGTGCGCTGGACGGTCGGGGTCCAGGCCTCGGCGACGCCGATCCGCTGGCCCGGGTACTCGTCGAGGATCCCGCGCCAGCTGCGGTAGATCTCGTGCACCCCGTCCTGGTCGAAGAACGGCATGACGTCGTTGCCGAGCAGCTTGAGCTGGTCGGCGCCGCCGATGTCGGGCAGGCCGGGGGCCTTGACCAGGCCGTGGGCGACGTCGATGCGGAAGCCGTCCACGCCCATGTCGAGCCAGAACCGCAGGATCGAGCGGAACTCGTCGGCGACGGCCGGGCTGTCCCAGTTGAAGTCGGGCTGCTCGGGGGCGAACAGGTGCAGGTACCAGTCGCCGGGGGTGCCGTCCGGGTTCTCGGTGCGGGTCCAGGCCGGGCCGCCGAAGATGGACTCCCAGTCGTTGGGCGGTAGTTCGCCGTTCTCGCCCTTGCCGGCGCGGAAGTGGTAGCGCTCGCGCAACGGGGACTCGGGGCCCTCGCGCAGGGCGCGCTGGAACCACTCGTGCTGGTCCGAGGAGTGGTTGGGGACGAGGTCGACGATGATCCGCAGCCCCAGCTCGTGGGCGTCCCGGATCAGGGCGTCGGCGTCCAGCAGGGTCCCGAACATCGGGTCCACGGCGCGGTAGTCGGCGACGTCGTAGCCCGCGTCCGCCTGCGGCGAGGCGTAGAACGGGGAGAGCCAGACGGCGTCCACGCCGAGGTCGCGCAGGTACGGCAGGCGGCTGCGGATGCCCGGCAGGTCGCCCATGCCGTCCCCGTTGGAGTCGGCGAAGCTGCGCGGGTACACCTGGTAGATGACCGCGTCCCGCCACCAGCCTCTGGACGCGCTGACGTTCGCCTCGTGAGCGATGTCGGCGGCAGGCCGGGAGGTGTCGGCCAGGTTCTGGGTCATGGACGGTATCCCTTGGGGACTAGAGGAGCGGGGAGCGCTGAGACACGCGCTGAGGCGTAGGCGAGCGTTACGACTTGGAGGCACCGGCGGTCAGGCCGGTGACCAGGTTGCGCTGCACCAGGTAGAAGAAGGCCGCGGACGGGATCGCGATCAGCACCGCCGTGGCGGCCATCAGGTTCCACTGGGCGTCGTGCTCGCTGACGAAGGTCTGCAGGCCGACGGCCAGCGTGTACTTGTCGGAGCTGAGCATGAAGGTGGAGGCGAACGGCACCTCGGCCCAGTAGGTGAGGAAGGAGTAGAAGGCGGCCACCGCCAGGCCCGGGCGGGCGAGCGGCAGCACCAGCCGCCAGAAGGTGCCGAACGGGCTGAGCCCGTCGACCCGGCCGGCCTCGTCGATCTCCACCGGGATGGTGTCGAAGTAGCCCTTCAGCAGCCAGGCGCAGTACGGCACGGTGGTGGTCGAGTAGACCAGGATCAGGCCGGTGTAGCTGTCCAGCAGGCCGAGTTCGGAGAGCATCGTGTACATCGGCACGATCAGCACCGCGATCGGGAACATCTGGGTGACCAGCAGCGACCACATCAGCGGCTTGTGACCGGGGAACTTCATCCGGGAGACGGCGTAGCCGGTGGTGGCGGCGAGCAGGACGCCGAACACGGTGGTGATGCCGGAGACCAGCAGGGCATTGCCGAACCAGGTGAAGAAGTCGGTGTCGAACAGCACGTGCTGGTAGTTCGACAGCGTCGCCTTGTCGAGGATCTGGCCGGGGTGGAGGTAGTCGGTCTTGTCCGGCCCGAGCGAGACGAAGAGGATCCACGCGACCGGGAACAGCGCGATCAGGCTGGCCATGATCAGGACGCCGTGGGACAGCGCCTTGGCCAGCGGGCTGCTCTCGCCGCGCGGACGGAACTTGGCCGGCCGGGCGGCCGAGGTCGCGGTCGCCGCGGCGGCGGGGCGTTCGGTGGTGGTGCTGGTGCTCATCGGGGTTACCTGCCTTCGTGGGTCAACTGGGTCCGGGGCCTCAGCCGTTGGCCTGCTCGTTGCGGGCGAGCCAGCGCCGGTAGAAGGCGGTGAAGACGATCAGGATGGACAGCAGGATCACGCCGTAGGCGGCGGACTGCGCGTAGTCCGCGGGGATCTGGCCGAAGCCGAGGCGGTAGGCCCAGGTGACCAGCAGCTGGGCGTCGGGAGCACCCTTGCCGAACAGCAGGAAGATGACGTTGAACTGGTTGAACGTCCAGATCACACCGAGCAGGACGACGGTGGAGGAGACGCTGCGCAGCCCGGGCAGGGTGATGTGGCGGAACTGCTGCCACCGGGTGGCGCCGTCCATCTCGGCGGCCTCGTACAGCTCGGCCGGGATCGCCTGCAGGCCGCCGAGCAGCGAGATCATCATGAACGGCACGCCGGCCCAGGTGTTCACCAGGATCGCGGCCGCCTTCTGCGCCCACGGGTCGGTGAGCCAGCCGGGCTCGGGCAGGTGGAGGGCGGAGAGCGCGCTGTTGACGACGCCGCCGTCGGAGAGCATCAGGCGCCAGGAGAAGACGGTGACGAAGGTCGGGACGGCCCACGGAAGGATGAGCAGCATCCGGTAGGCGGCGCGTCCGCGCAGCTTCTTGTTGAGCAGTACGGCGAGGCCGAGGCCGAGGGTGTAGTGCAGGCAGACGCAGATCGCCGTCCAGGCGATGGTCCAGACGAAGTGGGACCAGAAGCGGTCGTACGAACCGGGGCCCCAGAGGATGTCGGCGTAGTTGTGGAAGCCGATGTACTGGTAGCTGGCCGGGATCTCGTTGACGCCGATCTTGCGGGCGACGTTGAGGCTGTTGGCGTCGGTGAGGGTCAGCCAGATGCCTTGGACCAGCGGGTAGAGCACCAACACGCCGAGCACCAGCACGACCGGAGCGATCATCGCATAGGCGTACCAGTGCTTGGCGTAGGAGCGCTTGAGGCGTTCCAGCAGGCCCGGACGCTGCTCGCGCTCCCGGCTGCCCTTGCCGGTGGCGCCCTGCACGGCGACTGACATCGTTTGCACCTTCTCGGGGGGATTCTCGGGGGAGCCGACGGCCCGGCCTGCCGTTCGGTCGGCAGGCCGGGCGCGGGGACTACTTGGCGAAGCCCGGCAGGAGCTTGGCGTAGTCGGTGGAGACGGTGTTCAGCGCGTCCTGGGTGCTGGTGCCCTGGAGGGTCTTGCCCAGGTTCTCGCCGAGAGAGGCGAACAGCGAGCTGTACTCGGGCAGTTCGGGGCGGGGCTTGGCGCTGGTGAGGATGCTCTGGAAGCCGGCGATGCCCGGGTCGGCCTTGACGTCGGCGGTGAAGGCGTCGGAGCGGGTCGGCAGGGTGGAGTTCTTCTGCGCGATGAACGCCTGGCTCTCGGCCGAGGTCATGAAGGCGGCGAACTTCTCGGCGGCGGCCTTGTGGGCCTTGTCCGCACCGGCGTAGACCGAGATGTTGTGGCCGCCGGTGGGGGCGCCGGCCTTGCCACTGGAGCCGGCCGGGACGGGGGCGATGCCGAGGTTCTTCTTGTCGGCGAACGCGGCGCCCTTGTAGATGTTGGTGATCTCCCAGGGGCCCTGGATGATCGCCGCGACCTTGCCGCTGTTGAAGGCGTCCATCATGTGGGCGTAGGCGTCGGTGGTGACGTCGGCCTTGGCCATGCCGGGCGCGGTGAACATCGACTTGTAGGTCTCGATGCCCTTGACGGCCTCGGGCGAGGTGACGGTGATCTTCTTGCCGGCGGCGTCGACGGTGTCGGTGCCCTCGCCGAACAGGAACGGCATCGCGTAGTAGCCGTCCGCGGCCTTCAGCCAGAACCCGTCCACACCGGCCTTGTCCTTGAGGGTGGCGGCGTCGGTCTTCAGCTCGTCCCAGGTCTTGGGGGCGTCGGTGATGCCGGCCTTGGCGAACAGGTCCTTGTTGTAGAGGAAGCCGAGGGTGTCGGTGACCAGCGGGACGCCGTACAGCTTGCCGTCGTACTTGGCCTGCTGGATCAGGCTGGGCTGGAAGGTGGAGGTGTCGGCGGCGGCCGGAGTGCCGTCCAGCGGCTCCAGGAAGCCGGCCTTGGCGAAGGCGGCGGTCCAGCCGACCTCGGAGCGGAACACGTCCGGAGCGCCCTTGGCCCCCATGGCGGTCTGCAGCTTGTTCTGCGCCTGGTCGAACGGCACGTTGACGAAGTTGACCTTGATGTTCGGGTTGGCCGCCTCGAACTTCTTGGCCAGCTCCTGGTAGTTCGGAGCCTCGTTGGTGGCGTTCGACGTGTCCCAGTACGTGAGGGTGACCGGGCCGTCGGCCTTGCTGTCCGAACCGGAGCCGCCGCTGCTGCCACAGGCAGCCATCGAGGCCGCGAGGGCCACAACGAGGGCAGAGGCCGCGATGCCACGCCGCATGAGAACTCCTTGGGAGGGTGGGGGTGCCCGAGATGTTCGGAGACAGGCGCATAATGGCTGCCTCGTGCCGACCGCACCGTTGCTGCCGTCGGGCTCGGAAGGAAGTTAACAGCGGTGAAAGATCGACGGAAAGTCCTTGCAGCAAGTTTCTGCAAGAAATGGCGATCGTTACAGCCGCGTGTCCTGGACGTAGCCGCACGGTAGTTGACGGCTACGGCCAATGCCCCACTTCGCCCGATTCACCCCGGTCCCGGGTGACCGACAGTTCCACCGTGCGTGGCCGAATGGCGCTTGCAGCAGACTGGGCGCATGCGCATCAGAGCCGTCACCAGGGATGAACTGCCACTGCTGGTCGAGCTGGAGCGGGCCGCCGGAGCACCCTTCGCCGCGATCGGCATGCCGGAGATCGCCGAGGACGACCCGGGCACGCCCGAGGAACTCGCCCACTACCTCAACCACGGCATCGCCCTGGTCGCACAGGCCCCCGACGGGACGATCACCGGCTACCTGCTGGCCGAGCCGGTGGACGGCGCCCTGCACATCGAGCAGGTGTCGGTGCACCCCGACCACGCCCGCCGGGGCATCGGTCGGACGCTGATCGAGCACCTCGCCGGGCAGCAGGGCGCCGACGCCCCCGCGCTCACCCTGACCACCTTCGCGGACGTCCCCTGGAACGGCCCCTACTACGCCCGCTGCGGTTTCCGCCCGCTGGCCGACGCGGAGCTCACCCCGGGCCTGCGCGAGATCCGCCGCGGGGAGGCCGAGCACGGGCTGGACCGCTGGCCCCGGCTCTGCATGCGCCGGGACCTGCCCGGCGGCGCGGACGCCTAGTCGCGGTGCGGACAGTTAGTCGCGGCGCGGACGCCTAGTTGGTACCCAGCCGCAGCACCGTGGTCGAGCGGAACTCCTCCCCCGGCCGCAGCACGGTGCTCGGGAACGCCGGGTGGTGCGGGGAGTCCGGGAAGTGCTGGGTCTCCAGCGCGATCCCGGCGAACGGCCCGTACGGGACCCCGCTCGCGCCGGTGACCGCGCCCTGGAACTTGTTCGCCGTGTAGACCTGGATGCCCGGCTCGGTGGTCAGCACCTCCAGGGTGCGGCCGCTGACCGGGTCCTCCAGCAGCGCGGCCCGCGCCGGTCCGCCGTCCGCCGGACGGGCCCGCAGCACCCAGTTGTGGTCGTAGCCGCCGGGCCCGGCCAGCTGCGGGTGCTCGTCGTGCACCGACTTGCCGATCGGCGTGGCCACGGTGAAGTCGAAGGGGGTGCCGGCCACCGGCTCGGTCCGCCCGTACGGGATCTGCCGCTCGTCGGCCGGGGTGTACTCGTCGGCGTCCAGGGTGAGCAGGTGGCCCAGGACGTCGCCGCTGCCCTCACCGGCGAGGTTGAAGTAGGCGTGGTTGGTCAGGTTGACGACTGTCGGCTTGCTGGTCACCGCGTGGTACGCGATCACCAGCTCGCCGCCCGCGTCCAGGGTGTAGGAGACCGTGACGTCCAGCCCGCCCGGGAAGCCCTGGTCGCCGTCCGGGCTGTGCAGCCGCAGCCGCACCCCGCCCTCGATCGGTTCGGCCGCCCACATCCGCTGGGCGAAGCCGTCCGGTCCGCCGTGGATGGTGAGCCCGCCGCCGGTCGGGGCGAGCGGGTGCTCCTCGCCGTCGATGGTGACCTCGGAGCCGTCGATCCGGTTGGCGTACCGGCCGACCACCGTGCCGTAGTGCCGCGCCGGGCCCAGGATCTGACCCAACTGATCGGTGGACAGCAGCAGTTGGGCCGTGCGGCCGGTGCGGTCCGGCGCGCTCAGGGTGTGCAGGGTGGCGCCGAGGGTGAGCACGCTCGCCTCGTACGGACCGGCGGTGAGCGTCCAGCGCTGGATCGCGGCGCCCGCGCCCGAGGGTTCGAGGGGTTCCCGCCGCACGCCGGTGGCTTCGCTCGCCATGCCTGCTCCTCACTGGCGACCGCGCCGCCGCCTCCGCCCGGTTCCGGGTCCGTCCATCCGTCAGGAGGCGCTGCCGCAGCCCCCGTGGTGTCCGTCAGCCTAGCGAGGGAGGCGGTAGCGGGGGCGCTCCCACGCCTCCGCGCGCCGCCCGGACGCCACTGTCAGCCGCCCCCCTCGCCGGGCCGCCGCTACTCCCCCTGTTCCTCGCGCGGCTGGGCCGGCATCCCCAACGCCGAGGCGAGGCCGTCCGGTCCGCTGCCCGCCTTGCGGTAGACCGCTGCCAGCCGCCGGTTGACCAGGCTCAGCTGCACCCCCAGCTCGTCGGCGATCCGCTGCGGCGGCACGCCCTGCGCGGCGCGCTTGGCGACCTCCCACTCGGGCCCGCTGAGCGTGTCCCGGAAATCGCGCTTCTCCAGCCGGTTGGGCCGCAGGCCGTAGTTGGCCAGCTCCCGCCGGGCCTGGTCGACCAGCTTCTCCGCCGAACAGTGCTGGGCCAGCTCGATGCCCTGGTACAGGTACTCCTGGGCATCCTCCAGCCGCCCGACCCGGCGCAGCGCAGCGCCCAGGTCGACCAGCGCGACGGCGTGCTCGTAGGCGGCCGGGGACTGCCCCAGGTGCTCCACGGCCTGCTCCAGCAGCTCGACCGCCTGCTCGCCGTTCTCGACCTGCGCCTGCAGCCGCAGCGCGCCGCCGATCGCCGAGGCGGTGCCGAAGCCGCGCGCGTCCTGAACGGCTTTCTGGGCGTAACCACGGGCGCGCTCGGGCTCGTCGTCCGAGATCGCGATGGCCAGGTGCCCGGCCCAGGGCGCCCAGACGGTGTTGTGCCAGCCGCGGATCTCCAGCTGGGCGCCGGCCTCGGTGAGCGCGGCGGCCGCGCCCGCGTGGCGCTTCTTGGCGATCAGCAGCTTGCCGTACAGCGAGGCCGCGTCCGGCAGCACCATCGCGGTGGCGTGGTACGGCGGGTGGAAGCCGAACTCGTTGGCCAGCGTCCAGGCCTCCTCGACCCGGCCGCGGGCGATCAGGGTGTCCACCAGCACGCCGACCGCGTCCCAGGCCAGCGGCAGCTTCTTGCCGACCCGCTCGGAGATGCGGTGGGCCCGGCGCAGGAAGTCCTCGGCCTCGGCGAGCAGGCCGCGGCGGAACCGGGCCAGGCCCATCAGGAAGTACGCGAAGCCCCGGTGGGCGCCGCTCCAACCGGCGATCTCGAACTGGATGATGGCGTCCGCGAACAGCCGCTCGGCCTGGGCGATGCGGTCGTTGTAGATGTAGGTGAGGCCGAGCATCGAGGGCAGTTCGAAGCCCCAGGTGGTGTCGGTCCAGCCGAGGCCCTTGGGCAGCCGGCCGCCTTCGAGGACCTCGTCGGCGAGCGCGAGCGCCTCGGAGGAGGGCTCGCCGCGCAGGGTCAGGTCCCAGGCGCGCATGGCGAGTACCGCCCGGTCGGCGGCCTCGCGGCCGGCCAGGCTCCGGCACATCTCGCCCAGCCGGGCGGAACGGCCGGGGCCGTCCTCCTCGGACTTGCGGAAGGCGTGCCACATGAACGAGGCGGCCTGGAGGCGCTGCTGCCCGGCCGGGTCGTCGGTCTGCCCGGCCTCCTGCTGGCAGACCAGCGCGGCCTGGCCCAGCTCGCCGCTGTGGGCGAGCACCTCGGAGAGCCGGAAGGTGGCGTCCACCCGCAGTTCGGGACGCAGCGGCACCTCGTCGGGGTCGAGCGCGAGCTTGAGCTGGTTGACGGTGGCGACCGGGTCGGTGAGCAGTGCGGAGCAGCCGAGTTCGTACAGCACCTCGGCCTTGATCGCGTCGGCGGGCGGCTCGTTGAGCGCGCGGTGCAGACAGCGCTGGGCGGCCTCGGGGGCGCCGATCAGCTGGTGTTCGACGGCGGCGCGGCGCAGCTTCTTGACGATCCGGTCGTCGCCCTCGCCGGAGTGGGTCTCGACCAGGTGGCGGGAGGCGGCGAGCAGGCCGAGTCCGGCGTTCTCGATCTCGGCGGCGGCGATGCCGTGCATGCCGAGGCGGGTGGCCTCCGGCATGGTGTTGTAGATGGAGCTGGCGATCAGCGGGTGGACGAACTCCAGGTTCCCGCTGGGGGCCTGGGTGAGCACGCGCTGCTTGCGCAGTTGCTTGATGGAGTCGCGCGCGCCCTCGGTGCTCTGGGTGGAGATCCGGGTGGCGAGGTCGACCCGGATGTCGGTGCCCAGCATGGCGCAGGCCCAGGCGAAGCGCAGGGTGCTGGCGCCGAGCCGGTCCAGCCAGCTCTTGAGGGTCATCCCGGCGGCGTCGACGGCGAGTTCGCGCAGCTGTCGGGAGTTCTCCTCGACCGGTTCGAGGTCCTGGTCGCGGACCTGGTCGAGCAGGGCGACGACCTCGAAGGGGTTGCCGTTGACGACGTTCCAGAACTCGTAGCAGAAGGCGTCCTCGGCCTTGTCGCCGAGTTCGGCGCGGATCATGTCGGTGACGGAGCTGAGGTTGAGCCGGTTGAGTTCGTGCTTGCGCCCCTTGAGGCCGAGGATGTCCCGTCGGAGGTCCTGGGTCTCGGTGGGCCAGTCGTTCTCGTCCTCGCGGAAGGCGAAGACGAGCAGGACGGGCAGTTCGCCGGAGCGGACGGCGAACTTGGCGAGCCAGGAGAGGGATTCGGCGTCGGCCCAGTGCAGGTCGTCGACGATCATCACCATCGGCGCACGGCGTGGTGCGAGCTGGGTCAGCACGTAGTCGAGGCCGTCGCGCACGCCCTGGGGGTCGAGCCGGCGGGCACCGGCCTTGGGCTGCTTGAGGCCCATGGCCGGTCCGACGACCTCCTCCCAGGTACCCATGACCTGGCGGAACTCGTCCGCGCTCAGATCGCTGAGCACGGGCTGGAGCAGCTGGCGCAGCACGTGGTACGGCTCCTTGAACTGCCGTTCACCGCCTCGGGCGAACAGCACGCAGGTGCCCTCGCGGAGTTTGGCGATCCGTCGGACCTCGTGCAGCAGACTGGTCTTGCCGATGCCCGGGCGGCCGGAGAATGCCAGCAGGTCGCCGATCTCGGTGCCGCCGGTGGCGAATTCGCGGCAGAGCCGGTCGATGGCCGCTTCCACCGACCGCAGTTCGGCGTCGCGGTCGCGCAGCCTGACCCGGGGCGCGGCGCCGTCGCCGTCCCGGCCGGAACCGGTTCCCGTCCGAAGTTCGTTGTCCTGCTCGGTCACCGTCGCGCCTCCGCCTCACCCGCCAGCGGCGCGGCTCGACCACTGCTCGTGGGAGCCGCTCCGTCACTGTTCGTGGAGCCGAGGTTAGCGCCGTGCGTGGCTCGCTGTGCGGCATTCGCCCAGGCTGGCGCGGACGGTGAGGGTTCGGAGGGCTTGCCAAGGGCAATTGCCCTATATCCCTAACGTCCGATCATTGCATCAGATACCCTACGGCCCGCGAGGCGCTGATGATCTTGCACAGCCACCCTCACCTTCCCAGCCTCGCCGCGTCAACTCCCCCCACGGCCAATGATCGAACCACAAGCGCCCCCCACCCTCCGCTGCACCGGGAGTCCGATGTCTGACGACACCTCACTTCAGATTCCGTTCCCGTACCGCCGCAGTCCGCACGGCCCGTACGCCACCAAGCTGCACCGGGACTGGCTGATCCGCCACCCGCTGCTCCCCGACGCCGACCACCCCGGCTACGCCCACTGGGAGGTGGTCGACCTCGCCGCACTCGGCTACCCGGACGCCGGCCCGGACGAACTCGTCCTGGCGGCCGACCTGATGGGCTTCTACTTCCTCTTCGACGACCAGTTCGACGGCCCGCTCGGCCGTCGGCCCACCGAGGTCGCCCCGATCTGCGAGCGGTTGATCGCCGTCCTGCACGGCGCGCGCCCCGACCCGGACTCCGCCGTCGAGGCCGCCTTCGCAGACCTGTGGAACCGCAGCGTGCACGGCATGCCGGCCCGCTGGCAGGCCCGCGCGGCCTACAACTGGGAGTACTACTTCGCCAGCCACCCGGCCGAGGCGGCGGGCCGGATCTCGGCGCGGCCGCCGGACCGGGCCGGCTACCTCGAACTCAGACGGGGCACCGCGGCGATGGAGACCATCTTCGACATGGTCGAGCGGCTCGGCCAGTTCGAGGTCCCCGCCGCCGTCCTGCACCACCCGGTGCTGCGTCAACTCCGGCAGCTGGCAGCCGACATACCGTCGCTCAGCAACGACGTGCGGTCCTTCCCGCTGGAGGCGCCGCGCGGGGACGTCAACAACCTGGTCATGATCGTCCAGCGTGAGCGCCGCTGCTCGGCCGAGGAGGCCTGTGCGGTGGTGATGGCGGAGGCCCAGCTGATGGTCGAGCGCTGCGCCGAGCTGCACGAGCGGCTGCCGGACGTCTACCGCGAGCTGAGCCTGTCCCGGATCGAGTGCGCGATCGCCCAGCGGTACGCGGAAGGACTGCTCACCTGGCTGGCGGGCTACCTGAGTTGGGAGGCCCGCACCGGCCGGTACCACGTGGTCTGACGCACGCCCCCGGCAGGCGCCACGACGACCGGAACGCACACCCTCCGTATGATGCGAGCGAACAGACCGTAGCCGCGCCCGCGTTCGGCGGCTATCGTGCTCACGGTGGACGCCCCCGGCGGGGCGCCCGACCCGTACGGGCACTCCACACGCTCCGGCCGGACCGCCCCCCCCCCCCCGGAGGGGAGGTCCGGCACGCCACCCCGGCCACGATCGGGCGGCGCCCGACGTCGCGAGGAGACACAGAGCTTGACGTCCCCCTCCGGTCGAACCCGGAGAAGTCCAACCCTCTCGGGTGGGACCTTCCGCTTCACGGCCGGTCGCCGACCCGGGGTTGCCGGCAGAGGGGCGGCGCGCCGCCCATCGGTCGTACATCGGCTCCACGGACCCGACTTCCCGCCGGCCCGGCGGCAGGTGGGGCCGGGGCTTGGTTCCCGCTCCGGCCGGACGCAACCAGATCATCACGCCAAGTGATCACTCGGAGGTATCAGATGACGGTCTACCAGCCCCCCGGCGCGCCCGGCAGCATCGTCGCCTACCGCTCCCGGTACGAGCACTGGATCAACGGCGCCTGGACGCCCCCGGTGCGCGGCGAGTACTTCGGCGACCCGACCCCGGTCACCGGCGAGGTGTTCACCGAGGTGGCCCGCGGCACCGCCGAGGACATCGAGGCAGCCCTGGACGCGGCCCACGCCGCCGCGCCGGCCTGGGGCCGCACCTCCGCCGCCGACCGGGCGCAGGTGCTGCTGCGGATGGCCGACCGGATGGAGGCCAACCTGGAGCAGCTGGCCGTCGCGGAGAGCTGGGAGAACGGCAAGCCGGTGCGCGAGACGCTGGCCGCCGACCTCCCGCTCGCCGTCGACCACCTGCGCTACTTCGCCGGTGCGCTGCGGGCCCAGGAGGGCACCCTCTCCCAGCTGGACGAGGACACCGTGGCGTACCACTTCCACGAGCCGCTGGGCGTGATCGGCCAGATCATCCCGTGGAACTTCCCGATCCTCATGGCGGTGTGGAAGCTGGCCCCGGCACTGGCGGCCGGCAACGCGGTGGTGCTCAAGCCCGCCGAGCAGACCCCGGCCTCGGTGCTGCTGCTGGCCGAGCTGACCGCCGACCTCCTGCCGCCCGGCGTGGTCAACATCGTCACCGGTTTCGGCGAGGAGGCCGGCGCCCCGCTGGCCGCCAGCAAGCGGGTGCGCAAGCTCGCCTTCACCGGCGAGACCGGCACCGGCCGGCTGATCTCCCGCGCCGCCGCCGACAACCTGATCCCGGTCACCCTGGAGCTCGGCGGCAAGAGCCCCAACCTGTTCTTCGCGGACGTCGCCGCTGCCGACGACGCCTTCTACGACAAGGCCGTCGAGGGCTTCGCGATGTTCGCCCTCAACCAGGGCGAGGTCTGCACCTGCCCCAGCCGCGCGCTGATCGAGTCCTCGGTCTACGAGCGACTGCTCGGCGACGGCCTGGAGCGGGTGCGCACGATGCGCCAGGGCAACCCGCTGGACACCGACACCCAGATCGGCGCGCAGGCCAGCGTCGAACAGCTGAAGAAGATCCTCTCCTACTTCGAGATCGGCCAGGCCGAGGGCGCCAAGGTCCTGGTCGGCGGCGAGCGGGCCGACCTCGGCGGCTCGCTGGCCGGCGGGTACTACGTGACGCCGACGGTCTTCGAGGGCGTCAACAGCATGCGGGTCTTCCAGGAGGAGATCTTCGGCCCGGTCGTCTCGGTCACCCGCTTCGACGGCTTCGACGAGGCCGTCACGCTCGCCAACGACACCCAGTACGGGCTCGGCGCGGGCGTGTGGACCCGCGACATCAACACCGCCCACCGGGCCGGACGCGCCATCCAGGCGGGCCGGGTCTGGACGAACTGCTACCACGCCTACCCGGCCCACGCGGCCTTCGGCGGCTACAAGAACTCCGGTATCGGCCGGGAGAACCACAAGGCGCTGCTGGAGCACTACCAGCAGACCAAGAACCTGCTGGTCAGCTACTCCCCCGACGCGGTCGGCTTCTTCTAGGCCGCCCCTGGACAGGAGTGGAGCGGGAAGCCCGGGCCGGGCCTCCCGCTCCACCGCCACTCCCCGTGGCGGGCTTGGCCGGCAAATCGCCTGTTCCGGGATCCAAGCACAAGAATCCCCCGATTTTGCCGACGCGCCGCCGACATGCCCGGACGCCCCGCGCGAACGCCGTAGACAGGACTCCCCAGTCCGCTCATCCCCGTTGGGAGTCCCGGCCGATGACCATCGCCCCCGCCAAGCTCACCGACCCCGCTGTCCGCGCCTTCGTCACCGCGGTCAACGCGGGCGACCGCGACGCCTTCTTCGCCCTGCTCGCCCCGGACGCGACCATGTCCGACGACGGGTCGGAGCGCAGTCTGGCGGACTGGGTCGACCGGGAGATCTTCGGCCCGAACGGCCGGATGGACGTCCAGAGCGAGGCGAGCGGGGGCCACGCCCTGGTCGCCAACTTCACCAACGAGACCTGGGGTGAGATGCGCACCGCCTGGCGCTTCACCGTCGACGGCGGGAAGATCAGCCGCTTCGAGACCGGCCAGGCGTAGCCGACCGCCCTCAGGAGAGCCCCAGGCACCCCCGCACCGCGCGGATCAGGTTGCGCGAACGCACGTCCCCCGTCACGCCCGGCTGCATGCTGTTGGTGACGTACCCGAAACCCAGCCCGAGGTCCGGGTCGGCGAAGCCCAGCGAACCGCCCCGGCCGGGGTGGCCGAAGCTCGCCGGGGAGGCCATCGGCGCGGTCGGGCCGTGCCGCCAGAAGCCCAGGCCGAAGGTGGAGTTGACGATCAGCACCCGGTCCGGGCCGTTCACCGTCGGCCCGACCGCGTGGGCCAGCACCTCCGGGCCGAGCAGCGGAGGCAGCAGCGCGCCGGAGCCGTCCGGTCGGTCGGCCGCGCCGATCAGCGCCGCGTAGAACCGGGCCAGTGAACGGGCGGTGCCGATGCCGCCCGCGCCGGGGATCTCGGCGGCCTGCACCGCCGGGTCGTTGAGGTCCACCCCGGGGCGCACCGAGGCGAAGGAGCGGGCGGTCAGCGAGGTCGGGTCCTGGTAGGCGTCCCGGACGGACTGCTTGGGCCGCAGCCGCAGCCCGCTCGGGCCGGTCCGGGCCGCCTCCGGGGCGGGCAGGTCCACCAGCTTGCCGACCCGGGGCGCGGCTCCGGCCGGCAGCCCGATCCACAGGTCCAGCCCGAGCGGCCGGGCGACCTCCTCGGCGAAGTACTGTCCGATCGTCCGACCGCTCACCCGCCGCACCACCTCGCCGACCAGCCAGCCGAAGGTGTACGGGTGGTAGCCGTGCGCGGTGCCGGGCTCCCAGGCGGGCGCCTGCGCGGCCACGGCGGCGGCCGCGCGCTCCCAGGTCAGCACGTCCTCCAGGCGCAGCGGCACGTCCAACGCGGGCACCCCGACCTGGTGCGACAGCAGCCAGCGCACCGGCACGTCGCCCTTGCCCTGCGCCGCGAACTCCGGCCAGTACGAGGCCGTCGGCGCGTCCAGGTCGAGCAGGCCCCGCTCGGCCAGCAGCAGCGCGGTGGTCGCGGTCAGGCCCTTGGTGACCGAGCGCAGCACCTGGGCGGTGTCCGCCGTCCACGGCACCGCTGGCGCGGGCCGCCCGCCGACCTCGGGCCGGGCATCGCCGCCCCACAGGTCGACCACCTTGCGGCCACGCACGTACA
The DNA here is from genome assembly GCF_044327205.1 of Kitasatospora sp. NPDC018058. Lineage (NCBI taxonomy): Bacteria > Bacillati > Actinomycetota > Actinomycetes > Kitasatosporales > Streptomycetaceae > Kitasatospora > Kitasatospora sp. NPDC018058. The sequence continues at coordinate 34,812 of NZ_JBIRFA010000003.1, forward strand.
GCGCGAAGGCCGCGCCGAGCTCGCCGTACTCGACGAAGTTCCGCGCGAAGGCCGCCCGTACGGGCTCGAACCCCTCGGCCGTCCCGCCCCAGATCTCCACCACCGCGTGCCGCCCTCAGGTCGTTCGCCGCCATCCGATTCCTCGATCCCGCGTTCGAAGCGGGCCCGGAAACCCTAACCTGTCGGACATGACCAACCCTGCCGAAGAACTGCTGGACATCGTCGACGAGCACGACCGGGTGATCGGGACCGCCCTGCGCGGGGAGGTGTACCGCCAGGGGCTGACCCACCGCTGCGTCTTCATCATGGTCCGCGACCCGGCCGGCCGGATCTTCGTCCACCGCCGCACCGACACCAAGCTGTTCGCCCCCGGCGCGTACGACATGTGGGTCGGCGGCGTGGTCGGCTCCGGCGAGACCTACGCCGAGGCCGCCGTCCGCGAGGCAGAGGAGGAGCTCGGCGTCCGCGGCATCACCCCGCGCCCGCTGTTCAAGTTCCTCTTCCGGGAGCCCGACGGCGGCAAGCTCTCCTGGTGGTGCGACATGTACGAGGCCGAGTGGAGCGGCCCGGTCTCCCCGCAGGAGTCCGAGGTCGCCTGGCACGCCTGGCTCACCCCCGAGGAACTGGCGGAGCGCCTCGCCCGCGACACCTTCGTCACCGACGGCCGCGAGGCCTACCGCCGCTACCTGGAGCTCCGGGCCGGGTAGACCGGCCGCCCAGGCCGCATGGGCCCCCGGGCCGCCGCCGGATAGGCTGACGCGCATGGCCTCCCGTACGCCGTCGCCGACGGCCGACCGCACAGCACGGACCGCCGCCGCAGCATCCGGCCGGGCGGCGGCGGGTGAGCGGCCGCGCCGCCGGCTGAGCGTGGACGAGCGGCGGGAGCAGCTGATCGCCGTGGCACTGGAGCTGTTCAGCCGGCGCCCGCCGGAGGAGGTGTCGATCGACGACATCGCCGCCGCCGCGGGCGCCTCCCGGCCGCTGGTGTACCACTACTTCCCGGGCAAGCAGGCGCTGTACGAGGCCTCGCTGCGGCGGGCCGGGCGGGAGCTTTCGGCGCGCTTCGAGGAGCCGATGGAGGGGCCGCTGTCCGAGCGGCTGTACCGGGTGATGGGCCGCTACCTGGACTTCGTGCAGAGCCACGGGCCGGGCTTCGCCGCGCTGCTGCGGGGCGGCTCGGTGGCGGCCAGCGCGGGCACCTCGGCGGTGATCGACGACGTGCGCCGGGCCGCGCACGACCAGATCCTCGCCCACCTGGCGATCCCGGCACCGAGCCCCGGGCTGCGGCTGACCGTCCGGGCCTGGATCGCCAACGCCGAGATCACCTCGTTGGAGTGGTTGGCCGAGCGCTCGGTGCCGCTGGAGGAGCTGCAGCTGCACCTGGTGCAGGAGTTCGTCGCCTCGCTCACCCTCACCGCCGCCCGGGAGCCGGCCCTCGCCGCCGAACTGTCCTCCTTCTTCACAGACGAGCGCCCCGACGGGCCGACCGGGCGCCTGGTCCAGGACCTCGCCGGGCTGTTCGCCGTCCCCGGCATCCTCGACGCCGTCACCGCGCTGACCACCGGAGCACCGACCACTGAAGCACCGGCCACCGACGGACCGGCCACCGGCGGACCGGCCTCCGCGCCCGTGGACGAACCGTCCGCGCAGGCCACCGAGGGCTGGGCCGCGGCCTCCGACGAATGATCATCGGGTGATCCTGCGGTTCGGCGACGACGGTGGGCTCTGATAGGAATGGGCGGGGATCTGACGGCACGCCGCCCGGGCGGGCCCGGTCCCACCCGAAACCACCGACGGCAGACGGAGCAGAGCGGGGGGCTCACCAGTTGACCCAGGACGTCCAGTTCAGCGCGGAGGCCAACCCCTTCGCGGCGGCCGAGCAGGTCTGCGCGACCCTCGGCACACTCACCGACGCCCTCTTCGACGAGCACACCTCGCGCCACCCGGCGGCCTCGCTGAGCGCCCTGCGGACGGCCGGGCACCCCGCCGCCGAGGCGCTGTTCGGCCTGCCGCTGGCCCCCAACGGGCCGGTGTACGAGGCCCTCGACCGGCTCGGCACGGTGATCACCGTCGGAACCGCCCGCCCGGGCACCGGCGTCCCGGTCGCCGACCGGGTGACCACCGCGCTGCAGAACCGCTACGGCGGCGGAGCGGTGCGCGGCGCCATCGCGGACCGGGGCACCACCTCGGCCGCGCTGTTCCAGCTGCCGGTCACCGGTGAGTTCGCCGACGCCAAGCTGCGCCCGCCGTTCGCCCCGGCGCTGGCCGCGCTCGCGGCCGGGCAGCAGACCCGGCAGCCGGTCGAACTGGCCACCGGCGCGGGCACCGAGGTCCGACTGGTCGTCCCGCCTGGCTTCCACCCGCTGACCTCCCCCGGCGGGCCCGCCGGGGTCTCCGCCCGTACGGTGCCCGCGCTTCCGGACGGCGGCGACGGCGCCGATCGGGCCGCCGCGGCGGCGGCCGCCGAACTGACCGAGCACCTGGCCGAGGTGGCCGAGGAGCTGTTCAGCGCCACCGGCCCGGAGCCGCGCCGCGACTTCGCGGTGATCTCCGCGACCCTGACCGACCTGATCCAGGACGCGGGCGTCTGCTACGCGGGCGTGTGCGCGCTGGAGTCGGACGGACGCCGCTCGGACGCCTCCCTGGTCGTCTCGCTCGCCCGGCACCCGCTGCCGATCAGCGAGCTCGCCACCGAGCTGGCCACCGTCCGGCGGCACGCCGAGGTGTGGACGGTGCTGCTGCCGGCCGGACCGGCCGCCGTCCTGGTCGAGGGGCGGACCGTCCCGGTGCCCGGACCGCTGGCCGCCGACGGGCAGCGGCGCTGGGTGGTCACCTCGGTCGTCCAGGCCTTCGTCCCGCTGCCGGGCGGCGGATCGGTGCTGTGTGCCCAGCTGTCCACGGCGCGGCCGGAGGACTGGGAGCTGTACACGGAGGCGTTCGCGGAGCTGCTGAAGAGCATCCGGTTCGGCTGGGACGGCGAGGCGGCTGCGGCCGCGTCCGCGCCGGTTGCCCCGGCCGTCCCGATTGCCCCGGCCGTGCCGGTGTCGGCGCCCGCCGTTCCGGCCGCTCCGCCGACTGCCGCCCCCGTGGCGGAGGAGCCGGCGGAGAAGCCGGTGCACCTGCGTGGCACTCCGGTGCGCATCCCGCCCGCGGACTTCAACCCCTTCGCGCCGGAGGCGGCGGAGCCGACCGCCGAGGCCGGGGCCGTCGCGGTGGACGACGAGCTGCCGAAGGGCACGCCGGTGCTGATCCCGCCGCCGGACTTCGACCCCTTCGGCATGATGGGCTTCTCCAACGAGCCCACGCAGGAACCGGCCGCGCAGCCTGTCGGGGGTGCTGCGGCTCCCGACCCCTTCGGCACGACGATCGCCTCCGAGCAGAAGAGCGACCCGTTCGGCACCACCGTCGCCGCCCAGGGCCCGGCCGTCCCGCCGCCGCCCTCGGCGCCGCCGATCATCCCGGCCCAGGCAGCGCCCGCAGCGGACACCCCGGCGGCGAACGCGGCGGAGTCTGGTCCGGGCAAGGCCACCCCGGTGCTGATCCCGCCGCCGGACTTCGACCCCTTCGGCATGATGGGCTTCTCCAACGAGCCCACGCAGGAACCGGAGGCGAAGGACGAGGCCGACGCACAGCCGGAGCACCGGCCGTTCGGCTGACGGACGGGGAACGACGGCTGACGGCTGACAGACGACAGCTGACAACTAACAGATTTCAGATGTTGTTCGCTGAAATCCGTTAGTTGTCAGCTGTTACTCGTTTCGACCCCCGCCACCGCTCCCACCATCCACCACCCCTCCCCCGCGCGCCTCGATCAGCGCCGCCACCCCGTCCAACATCCGCACCATCCCGAAATCGAACAGCGCGTCCAGGCTCAGGTCGATCTCCGGCCCCCGGTTCAGCGCGTCGAACATCGGGAAGCGCTCCGGATCGGACATCAGCTGGTCGTGGTCCTCGTCGCCCAGCCGGTCCATCCACTCGTCCGCGGACATCCCGCTGTCCTGCTCGGCCTGCGCCTCCCGCTCGAAGTGGACGGCCAGCCCGCAGGTGTAGGCCGCCAGCGTCACTGCGGCCTGGGCCATCTCCTCCCAGGTCAGCCCCAGCCCGGCCAGCGCGGCCATCGCCCGTTCGGTGTGCAGCGCCGCGTCCGGCGCGAGCACCGGCCGGGTGAAGGACATCGTGGACGCCAGCCACGGGTGCCGCCGGTAGATCCGCCACTGCAGCCGCGAGACCTCCTCCAGCCCCGCCCGCCAACCCGGCGCCGGCGGGTCAGGCAGCGGCTGCTCACCGAAGACGGTGTCCATCATCAGCCGCAACAGCTCGTCCTTACCGGGCACATGACGGTAGAGCGACATGGTCGCGACCCCCAGTTCGGTGGCGACCCGGCGCATCGACAGCGCCGTCAGCCCCTCCTCGTCGGCCACCTGGATCGCCGTCGCGACGATCCGCTCCCGCCCCAGCTCCCGCTCCCCGCCCCGAGGCCGCCGCGCCCCCGACGCACCCGGCCCACCAGCCGCCCGCCCGGCCTCCCGAACCGGCGCCGAAGCGACAGCGGGACCGGCGGGAGCGACAGGAGCCGCCACCGGAGCCGAAACCGCGGGAGCCTCACGAGCTGCAGGAGCCGCAGGAGCCGCCACCACAGTCCCCACCCCCGGAACGGCCCGGACCAGCCCCTCCTCCCGCAGCCGGTTGAGCACCTTGGTCGCGGTGGCCATCGCCACCCCCCACTCCTGGGTGATCCGCCGAGTCGACGGCACCCGGGAGCCCGGCTTCAACTCCCCCACCGCGATCCGCCGCCGCAGCTCGGCCGCGATCCGCTCCGACGGCGTTCCGCTCACCACCACACCCACCACCGCCCGCTCGACCACCGCACTAGTGCACCGAAACCACACACGCTAGCAGTCGACCACCGGCCCGGGCGGGACCCAACCGGCACGACCCTCCGGCCAGTTGACAGTCCCCACGGACAACGGCCGCGCCCGGCCGCCCAGTTCGCCTCAGCCGGCCCGTCGCGCCAGGTGCACCACATCCGGCACACCCCGGCTGACCGGGACCTCATGGGTGGCGACATCCGAGAAGCCCGCCGCCCGCAGCGCCTCCTCGAAGGCCGGGGAGGGCTGCGCGCTCCACACCGCCAACACCCCGCCAGGCTGCAGCCGGTGCCACAGCGCCGCGAGCCCGTCCGCACCGTAGAGCCCGCTGTTGGAGTCGGTGACGGTCCAGTCCGGCCCGTTGTCGATGTCCAGGCACAGCGCGTGGTAGCGCTCCCCGTCGGCCGCCGCGAGGTACTCCAGCAGATCGGCGTGGAGCACCTCGACCCGCTCGTCCTCCAGTGCGCCGCCGGAGAAGGCGCCGAGCGGGCCGTTGCGGTGCCAGTCGATGATCGCGTTCTCCCGCTCGACGATCGCGATCCGCCCCCAGCGCGGTTCGGCCACCGCGTACGCGAGCGAGAATCCGACCCCGAGCCCGCCGATCAGCACCGACGGCCCGTTCGAGCCGCTGCCCGCGCCGTCACCCCCATCGCCCGTCCGGTCCAATTCGTCCAGTGCCGCCTGGATCAGCAGCCGCTCGGAACGGCCGTCCGCGGTGTCCATCAGGAAGCAGCCGTTGGCGATGATCTCGTAGTGCCGCCCGCGCTGCCGCAGCACCACCTCGCCGAACGGTCCCTCCCGTCGGTCGAGCGTGACGACGGCCTCGCGGCCGTCCCGTTCGGGCAGTGCGGTGGTCATGCGTCCTCCTCGACGTACTCGGCAACAGGACCGTACCGGTGCGGGCGATCATCCGCCCGACAATAGCCGAGTCCTCCCCGCCACCGGGTCCGGCGAGCAGCGAGGCCCGCGAAGCCCAGCCCGCGAAGCCCAGCCCGCGGAGCCCAGCCCGCGGAGCCCAGCCCGCGCGGCCCGGCCCGCGCGGCCCGGCCCGCAAGGCCGCGCCCGTCAGGTCGTGACCAGCACCCCCGCGTACGACACGCCCGCGACCACCACCCACGACCCGAGCCCGAGCAGCGCGATCCGCCCGCCCGTGCGCACCATCGTCGGCAGGTGCACCGCACTGCCGAGGCCGAACAGCGCGGCGGCCAGCAGCAGTTCCTGCGCGTCGCCGGCCAGGGTGAGCGCCCGCTCGGGCAGCACTCCGATGGTCCGCAGCACGATCATCGCGAGGAACCCGGCCACGAACAGCGGCACGATCGGCGGCCGGCTGCCGCTCTTCGCCTCACCCGTCGCAGCGGCCCCGCGCGCGTTGCGCCGCACCATCACGGCCACGCCCGCGACCAGCGGCGCCAGCAGCACCACCCGCATCAGCTTGACCAGCACGGCCTCGCGCAGCGCCGCCGCCCCGCCGGTCTGCGCGGTGGCGACCACCTGCCCGACGTCGTGCACGCTGGCACCGACCCAGCGCCCGAACTCCACCTCGCCGAGCCCCAGCGGGTGCTGGAGCAGCGGCAGCACGGCGATCGCCAGCGTCCCGCAGAGGGTGACCAGCGCGACCGAGGAGGCGACGTCCTCCTCCTCGCTGCCGGCCGCCTGGCTGACCGCGCCGATCGCCGAGGCCCCGCAGATCGAGTACCCGGTGGCGACCAGCAGCGGCTGGTCGCCGGGCAGTCCGAGCTTGCGGCCGAGCCACATCGTGCCGGCGAAGGTGGCCGCGACCACCGTGAGCACCATGGCGACGGTGGCCCAGCCGAGGCCGAGCACGTCGTCCAGGCTGAGCTTGAGCCCGAGCAGCACGATGCCGAGCCGCATCAGCCGCTTCCCGGCCGTGGACAGTCCCGGCCGGGCGACCCCGCGCACCACCGTGCGCAGCCCGGGCAGGTGGGCCGCCGCCATGCCGAGCACGACGGCGGCGGTGAGCTTGGGCACGGCGGGGACGACCGCGTGGACGCCCAGGGCGGCCGCCACGCCGACCGCGGCGAGCAGCAGGCCGGGGGCGTCCCCGCCGAGCGGGGGAAGTGAACGGGTGCGGGTGGCCCGCTCCCGGAGGGTCAGTGCCACGCCGCCGCTCACCGCTCCTGGTCGGCGGGGAGCCGGTAGACCCGCCGGATGCTGGTGCCGAGCCGCGAGATATCGGCGCCGTACACGTGGATGGAGATCGCCGTGCTGCTACAGGAGTTGCGGACCAGGTGGATGTCGCCGGGCGGGGCGAAGGCGGCGACCGTCCCGGCCGGGCCCGCCACGTGCTCGGTCTCGACCAGCCGCGCGCTGCGCCCGTCGGAGACCAGTCGGTAGCGGGTCTCGCTCTCCTGGCCCTGGTGGACGCCGGCCACGCACCAGGAGACGTGGTCGTGGATCGGGGTCTGCTGCCCGGGCAGCCAGACCAGGGCGACGACGGAGAAGCCGCCGTCCTCCTCGGCGTGCACGACGTGCTGGCGGTAGCACTGCGGGTCGCCCTCGCGCTGGGCGGGGGTGAGCAGCGCGTCCGGCCCGTCGGGGTCGGCGAGCAGGTGCGGGGCGAGGCGCTCGCCGACCAGGTAGGCGGTGAGCTCCGGGGGGAGTCCGCGGTCCACGACGGCGCGGATCTCACTGATCAGCGCGGTCATCCGCTCGGTGAGCCGGTCAGTGCCGACCGTGGCTGGGGGTGTCATGTCAGCAGGTTCGGACCTACCGACCTATCACGTCCAAGGAGGGTTCTTAAGCGATCCCTCCACTAGTGCTTATGGGTCAGCACCCGACCCGGCTCGCCGCCGCCTGCCGCAGGTGGTCCAGCACCAGCCCGGTGGCCGGGATCCGCCGGTGCTCGCTCAGCACATACGCGCTCACCTGCCGGCGCAGGTGGGGTTCGACGGCCCGCCCGGTGACCTTTCGGTGGCACATGAAGGAGAGCACCAGCGCGGGCATCAGCGCGATCCCGACCCCGGCGGCGACCAGGCTCTGCACCGCGAGGTTGTCGTCGGTGGAGAACACGATGTCCGGCGCGAAGCCCTCCTCCGCGCAGACGTGCAGCAGGTTGGCCCGACAGCGCGGACAGCCGGCGATCCAGCGCTCGCCGTCCAGGTCGGCGAGCCGTACGGCGTGTCGGCGGCCGAGCGGGTGCCCGACCGGCAGCAGCACGGTGAGCAGGTCCTCCATCAACGGGATCTCGTCCAGGCCGTCCGGCACCTCGGTCGCCCCGCCCGGATACCGGAAGGCCAGCGCGATGTCGCACTCGCCACGCAGCAGCCGCTGGACGGAGTCCGGCGGCTCGGCCTCCAGCAGTTCGACCCGGACGCCGGGGTGCTCGGCGAGCAGCCGGGCCATCGCCTCGGGTATCAGGGTGGCGTTGGCGCTGGGGAAGGCGCAGACCCGCACCCGCCCGGCGCGCAGCCGGGCGAGCGCGGCGAGCTGCTGCTGGGCGGCGGAGAGGCTGCCGAGGATCAGCTCCGCGTGCCGGGAGAGCGCCTCGCCCGCCTCGGTGAGCCGCAGACCGCGCCCGGCGCGGGTGAACAGCGGAACGCCGACGCTGCGTTCGAGCGCCTTCATCTGCTGGGTGATGGCGGGCTGGGTGTAGCCGAGTTCCCGGGCCGCGGCCGAGTACGAACCGGCCCGGACCACCTCGTGGAACGTCCTGATGTGCCGTGAGTCGAACACCGGCTCCATGGCCCCTCCGCCCGGTCGTCGTCGCCTTCCCCGCAATCATAAGAGGAATTTGGAGGTATCGACCCAGGCCTCACCCGCACCTATGGTTCAGTCCCGAACCAAGCCTCCCACCACTGCGGGCTCACTGCACCGAGGGCGGCAACCCCATCGCGACCTCGGCCTTCACCACCGGCGCCCCGCCGCGCATGCTCGGGCTGCGCCGGCTGCGCCGCTCGACCCAGCGGGCAAGCCAGGACAGCAGCAGACACATGCCGATGTAGATCGGCGCGATCACCATCACCACCGGGATGAACGGCAGGTCGTAGTCCAGGTTGGTGGCGATCAGCTTGCCCGCGTGCAGGAACTCCTCGTAGGTGATCAGGAACCCGAGCGAGGTGTCCTTGAGGGCGACCACCAGCTGGCTGATGATGGCCGGCAGCATCGCCCGGTTGGCCTGCGGCACCAGCACGTACGCCATCACCTGGGTCTTGCGCATGCCCAGTGCGTACGCCGCCTCGCGCTGCCCCTTGGGCACCGCGAGCACACCGGCCCGGAACACCTCGGCCAGCACCGAGCCGTTGTAGAGCACCAGCCCGGCGACCAGTGCCCAGAGCGGCTGCGCCTTGAGCGCGACGAAGACGAAGAAGATCATCACCAGCACCGGCATGGCCCGGAAGAACTCCACCACCAGCGTGGCGAACCAGCGCACCACCCGGTGGTCGGACAGCCGTCCGACCGCGAACAGCGCGCCGAAGGGCAGCGCGAACAGCGCCGTCCAGCCGAAGGCCTTCAGGGTGTTGCCCAGCCCCCGCAGCAGCAGCTCCTGCACGCCGCGGTACTCGAAGGGCTCCCATTTGGCGTAGGTGAACTGGCCGGTGTGGAAGAGCATGTAGACGACCCAGCCGATCAGCGCCGCGATCACCACCAGCGCGATCCCGCCGTACAGTCGGTGCCGGGCCAACGCCTTCGGGCCGGGGATGTCGTACAGCGCCGAGGATTCAACGGTCATCGGGACACCGCCACTCGTCGCTCCAGCAGGTTGAAGACGGCGCTGATGGCCAGGGTGATGATCAGGTAGCCGACGGCGATCCATACGAAGGTCCAGACGATGCTGTAGCCCAGCTCGTTGATGGTCCGGTAGGTGCCCAGCAGTTCGGTGACGCTGAAGGAGCCGGCGATCGCCGTGTTCTTCGCCAGCGCGATCATCACACTGCCGATCGGCGCCACCACCGAGCGGTACGCCTGCGGCAGCACCACCAGGCTCATCGTCTGCCCGAAGCTCATACCCAGGCTGCGGGCCGCCTCGCCCTGCCCGGACGGCACGGTGTTGATGCCTGAGCGCATCGCCTCACAGACGAAGGCCGAGGTGTAGCAGCCGAGCGCCAGCACCGCGAAGGTGTAGAAGGGCAGGATGATGTTGAACCGGGGCAGGCCCAGCACCACGATGAAGAACAGCAGGGTCAGCGGCGTGTTGCGCAGCACCGTCACCCAGACCGTCCCGAACACCCGCAGCGGCCTCACCGGCGAGACCCGGAAGCCCGCGACCAGCACACCCAGCACCAACGACAGCACGGCGCTCACCACGAACAGCGCGAGCGTGCCGAGGAAGCCCTCCCAGTAGGTCGACCAGTTGTCGATCAGCGTTTTCACAGGGCGGCCCTCTCAGTACCGGTTGATCGGCGGCGGGGCGGGCGCGGGCTCCCCGGACAGGCCGAGGGTCGCGTCGAAGGCCTTCTTCCAGTCGCCGTTCTGCTCGTGGTGGGCCAGTGCGTCGTTCAGCGCCATGCGCAGCACGGTGTCGTTCTTCGGCGTCCCGATCCCGTACGGCTCGGTCGAGAACAGCGGGCCGACCACCTTGAGCTCGTCCGGCACCTTGGCCGCGTAGCCCAGCAGGATCGCGTTGTCCGTGGTGACGGCGTCGACCTGGCCGGTGATCAGATTGTCCACGCAGGCCGAGTAGGTGTCGTAGCCGATCAGGTGCGCCTTGGGGAACTGCGACTGGATCCGCTGGTACGGGGTCGAGCCGGCCGCCGAGCAGACCTTCTTGCCGTCGAGGTCCTGCGGCCCGTGGATGCTGTTGTCGTTCTTGCGCACCAGCAGCGACTGTCCGGCGACGAAGTACGGCCCGGCGAAGCCCACCAGCTTCTTCCGGTTGTCGTTGATGGTGTACGTGCCGACGTAGTAGTCCACCTGGCCGTTCTGCAGCGCGGTCTCGCGGTTGGCCGAGGCGATGGTCTTGAACTGGATCTTGTCCGGTCCGAAGCCGAGGGAGGCACCGAGCATCTTGGCGATCTCGATGTCGAAGCCGGAGTACACGCCGGTGGCCGGGTTCTTCTGGCCCAGGTACGGCTGGTCCTCCTTGACGCCGACCACCAGGTAGCCCCGGCTGCGGGCGGCGTCCAGGGTCGGCGAGCCGGCGATCGAGGAGGCGTCCTGCACCTGGTAGCTGGGCAGCGCGCTGGGCTGCGGGCCCTTGGGCGGCGGGGTGCCGGGTTTGCCGCAGCCGGCCACCAGCGCGGTGAGCAGCAGGACGGCGGCGAGCACTCGGTGGCGCGCCCGCGCGACGGGCGTCCTCTTACGGGTCACGGCGCCGCCTCAGTGCTTCAGGATCTTGGACAGGAAGTCCCGGGCGCGCTCGCTCTCGGGGGCGCTGAAGAACTCCTCCGGGGCGCGGTCCTCGACGATCCGGCCGTCGGCCATGAACACCACCCGGTTCGCGGAGGCCCGGGCGAAGCCCATCTCGTGAGTGACCACCACCATCGTCATGCCCTCGCTGGCGAGTTGGCGCATGACGTCCAGCACCTCGTTGATCATCTCGGGGTCGAGCGCCGAGGTCGGCTCGTCGAACAGCAGCGCCTTGGGCTCCATCGCCAGCGCGCGGGCGATCGCCACGCGCTGCTGCTGGCCTCCGGACAGCTGGGCCGGGTACTTGTCGGCGTGCGCCGCGAGGCCGACCCGCTCCAGCAGTGAGCGGGACTTGGCGTCCGCCTCGGCCTTGGGGCGGCCGCGGACCTTGATCTGGGCGAGTGAGACGTTCTGCAGCACGGTCTTGTGCGCGAACAGGTTGAAGGACTGGAACACCATGCCGACCTCGGCGCGCAGCTTGGCCAGGCCCTTGCCCTCCTCGGGCAGCGGCTGGCCGTCGATCAGGATGGTGCCGCCCTCGATCGGCTCCAGCCGGTTGATCGCCCGGCAGAGCGTGGACTTGCCGGAGCCGGACGGGCCGATCACCACGACGACCTCGCCGCGGCCGACCGTCAGCTCGATGTCCTGCAGCACGTGCAGGTCCCCGAAGTGCTTGTTGACCTCGCGCATCTCGATCAACGGCGTGAAGGCCGAGGCGCCGGTCGGGGCCGGCCCGGGGGCGGTGGTCACCGGCCGCGCCGCCCCTTCATCAACCAGCCCAGCACAGCGCCGGCGACCAACGTGGCCAGCAGTGCGATCCAGAGCGGCGCGGTGACGGTGAACACCCAGAACTGGATCTCGACCTTGTCGAGGTTGGCGAACAGGAACCACACCGCGAGGATCACGATGACGCCGATCCCGATGTACCGCGTGGGGATCCCGCCGATCTCGCTGCGCCGGGAGCGGGACGAGCCGTCTGAAATCTTGGTCACCGGAGCAGTCTGCTGTCCTGGACGGTGATTTGCCCGGTTACGCGCCCTTACGGGTGAGGGAGTAACCCGCACGGGGCAATCCGACCCCGTGCGGGTTTACCGGTCTCCTGGGGCGTCGACTCCTCCGGCCGCTACCGCTCGTCCCGCCAGGAGCGCCAGAGCGCCGCGTACGGGCCGCCGGCCGCGACCAGTTCCGGGTGGCTGCCGTACTCGCTGATCCGACCGCCCTCGACCACCGCGATCACGTCCGCGTCGTGCGCGGTGTGCAGCCGGTGCGCGATGGCGATGACCGTCCGCCCCTCCAGTACCCGGGAGAGCGAACGCTCCAGGTGCCGGGCGGCGCGCGGGTCCAGCAGCGAGGTGGCCTCGTCCAGCACCAGGGTGTGCGGATCGGCCAACACCAGCCGGGCCAGGGCCAGTTGCTGGGCCTGCGGCGGGGTCAGCGAGCTGCCGCCGGAGCCGACCTCGGTGTCCAGCCCCTCCGGCAGGGCGTCCACCCAGGCCCCGGCATCCACCGCGTCCAGCGCGGCCCGCAGTTCGGTGTCGTCCGCCTCGGGTGCGGCCAGCCGCAGGTTGTCCCGCAGGGTGCCGACGAACACGTGGTGCTCCTGGTTGACCAACGCGACCTGGGCGCGCACCCGCTCGGCCGGCATCCGGGACAGCGCCGCCCCGCCCAGAGTGACGCTGCCCCGGCCGGGCGCGTAGATCCCGGCCAGCAGCCGCCCGAGGGTGGACTTGCCCGCCCCGGACGGACCGACCAGCGCGACCCGGCTGCCCGGGGCGACGTCCAGGCTGATCCCGTGCAGGACGTCGGCGCCCTCGCGGTAGCCGAAGCGGACGTCCCGGGCCTCGACCCTCCGGCCGTCCGGCTGGACGGACTCGTCCCCCTCGTGCTCCGGCACCTCGTGCACGCCGACCAGCCTGGCCAGCGAGGCCTGCCCGATCTGCAGCTCGTCGTACCAGCGCAGGATCAGGTCCACCGGGCCGGTGAGCATCTGCGCGTACAGCACACCGGTGGTCAGCTGGCCGACGGTGAGCCAGCCCTGGAGGGTGAACAGCCCGCCGACCACCAGGGTGGCCAGCACCGCCGCGGTGTAGACCGCGTCGATGGTCGGGAACCAGACCGAGCGCAGCCACAGGGTGTACCGCTCCCAGGCCAGCCACTCGCTCAGCTTGCGGTCGGTCAGCCGGACCCGCTGCTCGCCCAGCCGCAGCGCCTCGACCGTCCGCCCGGCGTCCACCGTCTCGGCCAGCACGTTGCTCACCGCGGCGTACCCGGCCGACTCGTTGCGGTAGGACTGCGGCGCACGCCGGAAGTACCAGCGGGAGCTGACCAGCAGCAGCGGCAGTCCGACCAGCGAGGTCAGCGCGAGCAAGGGCGAGGTGACCAGCAGGGCGCCGAGCACCAGCAGCAACGACACGACGGCGACGGCGAGTTCGGGCACGGCCTCGCGCACCGACTTGTCCAGCCGGTCGATGTCGGTGGTGCCCCGGGAGACCAGGTCCCCGGTGCCGGCCCGCTCCAGCACGCCGGTGGGCAGCGCGACCGAGCGGACCAGGAAGTCCTCCCGCAGGTCGGCCAGCACGCGTTCGCCCAGGACGGCGCCGCGCATCCGCGACCAGCCGGTGAACGCGGACTGCACCACCAGCGCCAGCAGGTACCAGCCGACCGCCACCGCGATGGTGGCCCCGGCCGTGCCGGTGACCAGCGACTCGACCAGGCTGCCGAGCACCCAGGGCCCGACCAGTCCGGCCAGGGTGGCCACCGAGTGCAGCGCCACCACCCCGGCGAACCCGCCCCGGTGCCGCTCCGCGAGCAGCCGCAGGTACCCGCGCACGGCGGCCGGGGAGCCGACCGGCAGGGTGGTGGCCGGCCCCTGCTCCTGATGGACGGGGGGTTTCATGGCGTACTCCTCACGTGCGGTACCGGGCAGTCGACGCGGGCGGTCACATCGGCTCCGTGACTCGCCCGCTCGTCTCCGGGCGCTTCCGGTCCGGTGCCGACGCCCTTCGCACCGGCGCTCCCTCTTTCGTCGGTCGCCTGCCGCCCCTCGCTCTCGGCACCGGCGCGCCCTGCGACTCGGGGCGGGACCGGGGCGCTCTCCTCGTCCCGGGTGACCACGGCCCGGTACGCCGGCTCGGTGCGCATCAGCTCGCGGTGCCGCCCGGCCGCGACCACCCGGCCGCCTTGCAACAGCACCACCCGGTCCGCCTGGTCGAGCAGCAGCGGGCTGGTCGCGAACACCACGGTGGTGCGCCCCGCCCGGGTCTCCCGCAGCCCGGTGGCGATCCGGGACTCGGTGTGGGCGTCCACCGCGCTGGTCGGCTCGTCCAGCACCAGGACCGGCGGGTCCGCCAGCAGCGCGCGGGCCAGGGCCAGCCGCTGGCGCTGGCCACCCGAGAGCGAGCGCCCGCGCTCGGTGACGCGGGCGAGCATCGCGTCGCCCCCGCAGTCCGGCGAGCCGTCCGCCAGCGCCTCCAGCACGTCCTCGCAGCGGGCCGCGGCCAGCGCCTCGGCCGCCGGAACCCGGCCCGAGGACGGGATGTCCAACAGCTCGGCGAGGGTGCCGGAGAGCAGCACCGGCTCCTTGTCGTGGACCAGCACCGCCGCCCGGGCCTCGGCCAGCGGCACCGCGTCCAACTCGGTGCCGCCGAGGCGGACGTAGGGAAGCGGCTCCTCGCCCTCGGCCAGCGGGACGTGCCCGCCGAGCCGCTCGGCGAGCGCCCCGGCGAAGTCCGGGTCCCCGCAGACCACCGCGGTCAGCTCGCCGGCCCGGGCGGTCAACCCGGTCGCCGGGTCGTGCAGGTCGGACTTGCCGGGCCGGGCCAGCGCGGCCTCGGCCGCTCCACTGGTCCGGCTGAGCGAGAGCACCCGCACGGCCCGCCCGGCGGAGACCCGGGCGACGCTCCAGGCGTGCGCCGCCTCACCGAGGATCCGCAGCGGCGCGGCCAGGAAGGCGGTCGCGCCGTACACCGCGATCAGAGTGCCCACGGCGAGCTCGCCGGAGGCCGCCAACCGGGCGCCGTACCAGGTCACCCCGACCACGAACAGGCCTGGCAGCAGGACCTGTTGGGCCTGCATCAGCGACCAGACCCGGGCCGAGCGCACCGCGGCCGCCCGGACCTTCTGGGAGGCCGCCCGGTACCGCTCCAGGAACAGCTCCTCGCCGCCGATGCCGCGCAGCACCCGCAGCCCGGCCACCGTGTCGGCGGCCAGCTCGGTGGCCTTGCCACCGAGCGCGCGCTGCCTCTCGTAGCGCCGCTCGAACGGCCCGATCAGCGGCCAGACCGAGGCGGCCAGCACCGGGACGCCGAGCAGCACCCCGATCCCGAGCACCGGTTCGACCACCAGCACCACCGAGCTGACGGCCAACCAGACGATCACCGCGGCCCGGACCCGGGCGACCAGCTCGACGTACCAGCCGATCCGCTCGACGTCCCCACTGCCGACCGCGACCACCTCACCGGTGGCGATCCGTCGGGACAGCCCGGCTCCCAGGCGGGAGGCCTGCCCGGCGACCAACTGCCGTACGTGGCAGGCGGCGTGGATCCAGTTCCAGACCGCCTGCCGGTGCAACAGCACGGTGCCGAGCGAGGCGGTCGCGGCCAGCAGCAGCGCGAGCGCGCCGGCCTGCCAGATCCCGGCGGCGTCGCCGTCGACGGCGGCCTGCACGCCGCGCCCGAGCGGTATCGGCAACGCGGCCTGGGCGCCCATCTCCACCAGCGCCCAGCAGGTGGCTCGCACCTGCCCGCGCCGCTGGGCGCGTTGCAGCCAGCGCAGGAAGGCCAGGGGTGAGGACAGGTCGGGACTGCCGGGGTCGGCCAACGGCAGGGGGGTGAGCGGCATGACACTCCGATACGGAAGGCGCGGAGGTACGGGGGTGCGAGGGTGCGAGGCCGCGAGCGCGCGCGGAGGGCCGAGAGGGCCCACGGGCACGGACACGACGGGACGGGCGAAGGACGCGCGGCACAGCGGCGCGGCAACGTCCACACGTCCGGAGGGAGGGGCCGGACGGACGAGGGTTGGGCACGAAGCGCCCGGATCTCAGGAGGTCATGCCAGCGAGCCTGCCAAGCCCGATGTGATCCACGCAACAGGTTTTTCGCCGCCCCGGCCCCGGTACCCCACCCCGGACGGCCGCGGGCCGCCACCGACGGCCCGAGGAGTACGCCACGCCGCCGTAAAGCTTCGCCAAAGATTCGCCCGGACGGCGGGAACAATCATGTCGGGGCACCAGTTGCCCCCACTGGAACCAGCGGACGACCAGGAGGGCATCCCTTCCCGTGAGCAACATCCCCAGCGTCACCCTGAACGACGGCGCTACCATCCCGCAGCTCGGCTTCGGCGTGTGGCAGGTCCCGGACAGCGAGGCCACCGCCGCCGTCCGCACCGCGATCGAGGCGGGCTACCGCTCCATCGACACCGCGGCGATCTACGAGAACGAGGCCGGCACCGGCGCGGCGATCGCCGAGGCCCTGGCGGGCGGCGTCGCCCGCGAGGACCTCTACATCACCACCAAGCTCTGGAACTCGGGCACACGTGACTGGTCGGGCGAGCAGGGCCGGGACGCGGTGCTGCGCGAGTTCGACGCCTCGCTGGCCAAGCTCGGCCTCGACTACATCGACCTGTACCTGATCCATTGGCCGCGCCCGATGCACGGCAGCTACCTGAACGTCTGGAAGGCCCTGGAGCAGCTGAAGGCGGACGGCCGGGTCAAGTCGATCGGCGTCTCCAACTTCGGCACCGAGCAGCTGACCCGGGTGCTGGACGAGGCCTCGATCGTCCCGGTGCTGAACCAGGTCGAGCTGCACCCGTACTTCCCGCAGGAGGAGCTGCGCGCCTTCCACGCCCAGCACGGCATCGCCACCGAGGCGTGGAGCCCGCTGGGCCAGGGCGGTGAGCTGCTGGCCGAGCCGGCACTGGTGAAGATCGCCGAGAAGCACGGCCGCACGGTCGCCCAGGTGGTACTGCGCTGGCACCTCCAGAGCGGCGTGATCGCCATCCCGAAGTCCGTCACCCCGTCCCGCATCCGGGAGAACCTGGACGTCACCGGCTTCGAGCTCGACGCCGAGGACCTCGCGGCGATCGCCGCCGTGGCCACCGGCAAGCGGATCGGCCCGGACCCGCAGGGGTTCGACTGGAACTGACGCCCGCCCCGGGGGCGCCGGCACCCACGGCGCCGCGCCCCGTCAGGGCGATCACTGGCTGACCGCCAGTCACGTCGAAGAACCGCCCGCCCCGGCCAGGGACGGGCGGCACTTCGGCATGCCGTGATTCACCACGCGAAAAGCCACGGGTCTTCGGTGTGTTGGCGAATCGTTTTGGCTGGAGTTACAGAGGCTTTGCCTAGAGCCTGGCGGCCTTGGCGATGAGCGTGAGCGCGGCCTCGTGCTCCTCCTCCGCCAGCGGTGCGAGCAGCAGCCGCTGAACCTCGGCCACCCCGGCAGCCGAGCGGTGCAGCAGGTCCTGGCCCGCCGGTGAGAGCGAGAGCAGGTTGCGGCGACCGTCCGAGGGGTCGCGCCGGCGCTGCACCAGACCGCGGCGCACCAGTCGGCTGACCATCTCGGCCATCGTGGCCTTGTCCAGCGAGGCCAGCTCGCCGACCGTACGCTGGTCCGCGCCCGGCTCCAGCTCCAGCGCGTCCAGCACGGCGTACTGCGGGGCCGTCAGCTCCGCGCCGACGTGCTCCGACCAGAGCTTGGTGTGCACCTGCTGGCCGACCCTGATCAGGTAACCGATCGCCCGCTGGGCGTCCAGTATCGGCCGCGCGTCCGTGAAGACGGCGACCGCGGCGGGCTCCAGCCTGGCTATCTTGGCCATCACCCGGACGATCTCGATCTGCTCGTCCGGAGTGAGCGGCTCGAACAGCACCCGCTGCACGCGGACCACACCACCGGTGGCCTCGCGCACCGCCTGGGCACCGCTCTGCGAGAGCGCGAGCAGCTTGCGCCGACCGTCGGCCGGGTCGCGCCTTCGCAGCACGAGGCCGCGGCGGACCAGCCGCGCGACCATCTCCGCCATCGTGGCCTTGTCGAGCGAGGCACGCTCGCCCACCGTGCGCTGGTCCGCGCCCGGTTCCAGGGCGAGCACCAGCAGGACCGCGAACTGCGGAGCCGTGAGATCGGCTCCGACGTGCTCGGACCACAGCCGGGTGTGAACCTGCTGCGCAACGCGAATCAGGTGTCCGGGCGACTGCTGCAGTCGCGCGGACACGCGGGTTGTCGGGATCTCCCCCAGCACCATGTATCCGTCCCGATGTCACACCCGGTGTGTGTGGGACACCCGGGTGGGGCAGTAACGGCGAGTGGGCGTCCAGCTATGAGGGAGGGCGCTCCAGCCGTGCAGCCGGTGGCTGCTGGCGGACACTATACAAACGGCGGGCCCTCGCTGGCAGGCAGGGGCGGATAGTAGACGCAGGTTCGGCAACATTGGCATATTTACGCGCCGCCGAGCCCTTGCGGTAACCCGTTCTCAGCAGAAAGCCGACCGGTCGGTCCTTACCGACCGTCACCTGCGCCTCTCCGCCCTGGCCGCCTCCCCTACCCGCCGGTAGGGTGTGGGCACCCTCTCCGGGGGCACTCCCCCGGAGGCATCCCCGAGAGAGACGAGAGCGAGCATGACCGAGCAGAGCACCGCCCCCCGGGTCGCCGTCGTCACCGGCGCCGCCCGCGGCCTGGGCGCCGCCACCGCCGTCCGGCTGGCCGCCGACGGCTACGCGGTCGCCGTGCTGGACCTGGACGAGACCGCCGGCAAGGACACCGTCGACCTCATCACCGCCGCGGGCGGCCGGGCACTGGCCGTCGGCGCCGACGTCTCGGACGCCGAGCAGGTCCAGGCCGCCGTCGACCGCGTGGTCGCCGAGCTCGGCGCGCCGGTCGTGCTGGTCAACAACGCCGGCGTGCTCCGCGACAACCTCCTCTTCAAGATGTCGGAGTCCGACTGGGACACGGTCATGAACGTCCACCTGCGCGGCGCCTTCCTGATGACCCGCGCGGTGCAGAAGCACATGGTCGACGCCGGATTCGGCCGCATCGTCAACCTGTCCTCTTCGTCGGCCCAGGGCAACCGCGGCCAGGCCAACTACTCCGCCGCCAAGGCCGGCCTGCAGGGCTTCACCAAGACTTTGGCCATTGAGCTGGGCAAGTTCGGCATCACCGCCAACGCGGTCGCCCCCGGTTTCATCGCCACGGACATGACAGCCGCCACCGCGGCCCGGGTCGGCATGGACTTCGAAGACTTCAAGCGGGCTGCGGCCTCTCAGATCCCGGTCCAGCGGGTCGGTGAGCCCGAGGACGTCGCCCACACCATCTCGTTCCTCGCCAGCGAGGGAGCCGGCTTCGTCTCCGGACAGGTGATCTACGTGGCGGGCGGCCCCCTCGACTGAGCACCGGACCTACACAGGGTGACCACGGAGTGGGAGGCCGGCCGGACCGGCATCCCGCTCCGTTTTCTTTACCGGGGCTTTTGGAGAATCATTCGAAGACCACACTGGCATTCGACTCCGGAATACTGGAAATCACTCCCCGGGCCACCCCGGGGCGACTCAATTGTCGATTTCCCGGGAAGATGACAATTCCCTCCGGAATGGCCCCGGTCGGATGGGTAAGGTCACCCCCGTGCAATCCAGAAGTACCCCCGCCCGCATTCCGCGACAGGAGCCGGAACGCCGCACCGCCGACCCCCGGGACCTCCGGGGCCCCGCCCGCGCCCCCGCGCCCGCCACCCCCCACGGCGGCGAGGTCGGCTGGCCCCCGATGAGCCGCCGCCGGGCCGCCCTGCTCGCCGCCACCTGCGGCGTCTACCTGCTGGTGCTGGCCGGTGTGCTGCTCAACACCGGCCTGGTCGACCTCGACTGGTCGGTCCGCCTGCTCCGCCCCTACGACCGGTGGCCCAGCCTGGAGCCACTGCTCGCCACCTGGGTGGTCGCCGGGCAGCGCGGGCCCAGCGCGATCGCCGCCTTCGTCTGGCTCGCCTGGCGCGCCCACCGCCTCGGCCGGCTGCGCCCGCTGCTGGTCATGGGCATCGCGCTGCTGCTGCTCAACATCACGGTCGGCGCGGTCAAGATCGTCACCGGCCGGCTCGGCCCGCACTACGCCCAGTACGTCGGCTCACCCGAGTTGTTCTCCGGCGGCACCATCTTCCCCTCCGGCCACACCGCCAACGCCGTGGTCACCTGGGGCGTGCTCGCCTACCTCGCTGTCCGCTGGCGGCGCACCGGCGCGGTGATCGCCGCCGCCACCGCCTGCTCGATCGGCCTGACCACGATCTACCTGGGCACCCACTGGGTCACCGACGTCCTGGCCGGCTGGGCCGCCGGACTGCTGGTGCTGCTCTCGCTGCCGCTGCTGGAACCGCTGGTCGCCGCCGCCGAGCAGCGTCTGCACCGCCGGTTCGCACGCTGAGCCCGGCCCGCGCGCCCTGCCGGACAGGAGTGCTACCCCTCCCAGCTGCGCTCGACCACACCGTCCCGCACCAAGAGGTTGAGCCGCCCCTGCCGGTACTCCATGGTGATCATCTGCTCCGGCTCCAGTACCCGGACCGAGGCCCAGCCGTGCCGCCGGGCCAGCTCCCGGGCCCGCTCGATCCGCAGCCCCGCGTACCCCTCGGCGTCCTCCCCCATCGCACCCGCCCCCACGGTGTCCGACCCCGTCATCGTGCCTCCCCCGGCTCGCCCCCTCGGACGTACGCTGGAATCGTAGCCCCCACCCGCGCGGCCCGGAGGTGATCCGCCATGGGCACCACCACCCCGCGGCGGTGGCGCAGCGGCACCGAGCCGGCCACCGCCCGCAGCGACCTCAAGCTCCGGTACCTGCTTTCGCTCACCTTCACCCCGCTGTTCGCGCTGGCCACCGCGGGCTTCGCCGTCTGGGCGGCCTTCTCGCCCGTCGACGGCGCCCCCAGCCGGGGCACCCTCACCGGCTTCGCCGTGGCCCTCGGCCTGCTCACCCTGTTCGCCGCCGTCGATCTCGTGGTGGTCATCCGGCGCCGCCGGACCGAGCTCTGACGCGGTGTCTCCCGGGGAGTGGGGGGGGGGGCCCCCCCCCCGCCCCCCCCCCCCCCCCCGGGGCCCCCCCCCCCCGGGGGGGGGCCCCCCCCCCCCCCCCCGCCCGCCCCCCCGCCCCCCCCCCCCCGGGCCCCCCGGGGCG